>DASQOZ010000014.1:0-30067 GCA_035644195.1 Candidatus Methylomirabilota bacterium
AATGTCCACTTTTTGCATTTCCATCAGGCTGCGCAGCGCGTTGTGTAAATCCCTTGGCGCGCTCGACTGGAACAAATCGCTCCACAACGGCACATTGGGCAGATTATGAAATCGCAGCAACAGGTCGTGCCGCCGAAAATCCTGTGCAGAATTAAAAGCGGCATTCGCTGTCGTCAATGTTTTGCGCGCTTCCTTTTCTGATTGTTGCGCCAGTTGATGCCGGACGACAAAATAGGTGACCGCCAGCACCGCCACCGCGCAACTCATCACCGGCAACAAAACTTTGTTGCGAAAACTTGAATCAAACCAGATTTCAGCGCGGCTCTTGGACGATTTTATTTTCGATTGAATTTTTCGCAGCGCTTCCGATTCTCCAAAACGTTTCGTCAATTTTCTGAATTCATTCTGGAAGCGATGGAATGGTTTCGATTCAAAATGGACTTTCCGGCCGGCGGTCTCTCTTAAATGTTCCGTGAATTTGAAAAATCTGTTTTGAAAATCCGCAAAACGATTTTTTCCCGAACCGCTCCCGTTGACCGCGCCGTTTTTCGCGCTGGATTTTTCATCTATGCGCGAATGGCCGTTTTTATGATTAAAGATTTTCATTTGGGAATCTCCACTGCAACCGCAACTATTTTGTGACTTTCCTACAAATTGCAAAATATGTCTGGTGGGTCTTTCCCTATCAGGTCTTTAACCCGCATTTTGCACAGACAAATTCCATGGCTGATTTTGCAAGCGCGCCACTTCCCGCTGGAGTCGCGCTGTTTCTTTGGCATGGCGTTCTTTCAGCGCGCCAATGTCATTCGCATGAGCTAATTTCAGCGCCGCTATTTCTCTTGCATGATGTTCATTTAGCTTTGCAATTTCTTGTTTGTCTTTCGACCGTTCAGATTCGGAAACGCTCATATGGAATGCCTATAGTTTAGTTTCGATGAAAGGGCGACGCATCTCTATAAGGTGTTCACCCCATTCATCATAGGAAAGCCCCCCATTTGTTCTTCGACCATTACCTCCCATATTGTCGGGCAACGAACGATCGCAATTTTTAAAACAATGAACTCGCAATCTCCCGTGGAAAATATTTTTAGCATGACCGGCAACACTGCTTTCATTCGTCCATTGCGGAACGGATTGCTCAATGGCCAAATCCGCGAAACCAGTTTGATCCGCAAACCTTTGCCGGTGCCATCCTACAAAACCACCCAAACACCGATTTCATGGCCTAATCTGGACCAAATGCCGGTGGCGACGTTGCTTAAAATACTGGGAGACTCACGCAAATCCGCCACGTTAAAAATTTATTCGCAGCCCTTTCTAGGAATGATTTATCTGCGGTCAGGAAAAATTTGTTTTGCCTCTATCACCAGTCTGCTCGCGCCGATTTCCCCATACAAAGCGTTTCATCGGATTTTAACATGGAAGACGGGAACATTGAAATTGGAATGGGGCGATTCGCCGGTTCAAAGCGATGAAATTTGCGAAGAGGTTTCGCCTCTTTTGCGGGAAAATGCGTCTCGCGCCGAAGAAGTGCGCGCCTTGCAAAACCAATTTCCGCCGCAAGCACATTTGAAAGTGGATTCACTTCCGCAAAATATTAAAAACCTGGCGCCGCCGGAATTGGACGTGCTTCAAATGGCGATGGAAGGCAAAACCGTCCAGGAAGTTTTGGACATACATCCATTTTCCGATTTGGAGATTTATCGCTTATTGCTCGGACTGTGCAACAACTGTTTTGTCAGTTGCACCGGCGCGCCTGCTGTGACCGAACAAACTTTGACCTCCTCAATCTGATGGCCTTTTATAAATCGAATTCTAGGATTCCCGATCCAATTCCGGTTCTCGGACTGCTCCAGGAATTGACACTTTCCCGGCGAAGCGGCGTCCTGTCGCTCCATTCTGGAAAATATTCGGGCAAGATTTTCTTTGACGCCGGTTGCATCCGCAATGTCGTCCTCGACGGAAAAGACGATTTGACGCCGGAAGAAGCCCTGCGCGAAATGCTGCATTGGAACGAAGGCTCGTTCGATAAATTTTCTTTGCAATGGCTGCGTCCTGCGCGATATACGCCCAAACTTCCAGAGGTTTCCGGTTTGCAAAATCAATTCACTTTGCAGAAACGATTCAAAAACGGAGCGAACAATCCATGTTTGCAGTTGTCATGAGCGATTGCGTTGAACAAAACATTTCGCGGCCTCAACGCGTCGCGTTATTTAACTCTGGGACAAATTGGCCGCAAACTGAAATCGCCTGTTTCGGCGGCGGTCCGTTTTGGTGCATGGAATCCATTTTCCTGCGACTGCCGAGCGTTATTTCCGTGACCAGCGGCTTTGCCGGCGGACACGTGGAAAATCCGGCTTACTACGAAGTCTGCAACGGAAAAACCGGCCACGCCGAAGTGGTGCAGATCGAGTTCGACCCCGCAAAAATTTCCTATGAAAAGCTGCTGGCCGTTTTCTGGCATGCCCACGACCCGACGCGCTTCAACAACGCGCTGGACGTCGGCCCGCAATATCGCTCCATCATTTTGTATCGCGATGAAAATCAAAAATTGATGGCGTCATTATCAAAGTCGCAGGCACAAAACCGTTTTGCGCATCCGATTGTCACCGAAATCGCGCCGTTTAAAAAATTCCATAAGGCCGACGCCCGTCATCAGGGATATTATGACAGCAACATTGAGGCGCCTTATTGTCAGATCATCATCGCGCCCAGATTGCAGGCGTTGGAAAACAATGGCGTGATTCCGAAAAAATCCGAGACCGATTTTCTACGCAAGCCTCGCGCGGCGTAAAGATGTGCCTTTCGTCGCGCTTCATATGAAATAATCAAAGTCGCGCTCGGTGCGGACGTAGCGGCGCAATTGAAAGATGTGCGCGGGCGAAATCTGCGGATTTAATTCCACATAATTGCGTTTGCCATTCCAAAGATAGCGCGTGTCCGTCAGCAAGTCGTGCATCTGGTAGGTTTTTTTCGCGTCCAGCCCGAATTCCTCCAGCGACAGTTCCAGCCAGCCGCTGTGCCGGTAATGCGGACTCAAATTCACGATGACCAGAATCGTGTTCGATTTGTCGTCAGTGGATTTCGTGTAGGCGATCAATTCGGGATTGTCCGTGCGATGAAATTTCAGGTTGTGGTCGGATTGCAGCGCGGGATTGGCGCGGCGGATTTGGTTCACGCGCGCGATTAAATTTTCAAGACTTTGCGGCTGATTCAAATCCCAGAGCTTGATTTCGTATTTTTCGGAATTGAGATATTCCTCGCCGCCCGGTTCGCGAGGCACATTTTCGCAAAGCTCAAACGCCGGGCCGTAAATGCCGTAACTCGCGCCCAGCGTCGCCGCGAGGATGAAACGAATGGCGAAGGCCGCGCGTCCGTCCGTCTGCAAAAATTGCGTGAGGATGTCCGGCGTGTTCGGCCAGAGGTTCGGGCGCAGAAATTCCGCGACGTCCGATTGTGTGAGTTCGGTGAAATAACTTTCCAATTCGTCTTTCGTATTGCGCCACGGAAAATAATTGTAGCTTTGCGTGAAGCCGAGTTTGGCGAGGCGATACATGACTTTCGGACGCGTGAACGCTTCGGCGAGAAAAATGAGTCCGGGATGTTTCGCTTTCAATTCGCCGATGCACCATTCCCAAAAGCCAAAAGTTTTTGTATGCGGATTATCCACGCGAAAGATGCTCACGCCCTGCTCAATCCAAAATTCAAAAATGCTTTTCAATTCGCGCCAGAGATTTTTCCAGTCGTCGCACTCGAAATTGAACGGCACGATGTCCTGATATTTCTTCGGCGGATTTTCCGCGTATTGGATCGTGCCGTCGGGCCGATGCCAGAACCATTCGGGATGCTCGCGCACATAAGGATGGTCGGGCGCGCATTGAAACGCGATGTCGAGCGCAATTTCCATTTTGAATTCGTTCGCACGCTTAATCAATCGTTGAAAATCGTCGAGCGTGCCGAGTTCGGGATGAATCGCCTTGTGCCCGCCTTCGCTCGAACCAATCGCCCACGGACTGCCCGGTTCGCCCGGCTCACAGGTGACGCTGTTATTTTTCCCTTTGCGAAATGATTTTCCGACCGGATGAATCGGCGGCAAATACAAAATATCGAAACCCATTTTTGTGAGACGCGGCAATTGTTCTTCGCAACCGCGCAATCCGCCGAAGGAACGCGGAAACAATTCATACCACGCGCCAAAGCGCGCTCGTTCGCGGTCAACGCTGACGCATAACTCCTTTTCATAAATCGTCGCGTGCGAACGGTCGGGATAGCGCGCCATCAGTTCTGCGAGCGTTGAATCTTTTCTTCCGTCGGCTTCACTGACGGAGACAGGCGAGACGCCTGTCCTATTTTTTTCTCGCAATTCCTTCGCCCATCGCAACAATTTTTCTGCATCCAACGAATTCGCGTGCTTTATTGCAGCTTCGATCCATTCCGCGCCGACGAGCAAATCCACGGACACGTCCTGCTTTGCATCGAGCTTCTTTTGCAAGTCCGCGCGCCACGATTTGAAATGGTCCACCCACGCTTCGACGGTGTAGAAATAATTTCCGATTTCGGTGACGACAAATTCGCCACGCCAACGGTCGTTTTCGACCGGTTTCATCGCCGCTTCTGACCGCATTACATTTTCCTCTCCCCGCTCAACGGGGAGAGGGTCAGGGTGAGGGGATTTTAATTGCGCCACCTCACCCCGGCCCTCTCCCCCGCTTCGTGGCGGAGAGGGAGAAGCTTTTCTGTATTTCACGACAGCGGAAAGCACGTCATGTCCGTCCGCAAAAATGTCCGCTTCCACCGTCACACGTTCGCCGACAGTCCGCTTCACCGCGAAATATCCGGCGTTGACCTGCGGCGCGACGTTTTCGATGACGACGCGGCGGCGGCCATTTTCTGGAAATGTTTGTTCCATTGTAGCGGCGCTCTATGAGCGTCGAATCGGCGGTCACAGACCGCCGCTACAGCAAGACTGAATAGCTTCGTATGTGCCAATCGTTATCACCATTTCCCAAGCAATCTGCATTGCGACAAAACGCAAACGAGCAGTTTGCATTGAACGATGGTTGCATTTTGAAATTTTCTGGCGGCACTGCGGCGGCTTGGTGTAAGTTGCTGTCATGTTGGAGAATGTCCCCTACCTGGAGTCGCTTTACGAAAGCTACCGGCGCGATTCGAAATCGGTTTCCGCCGAATGGCGCGATTTTTTCGATGCGAACAGCTTTGGGAACGGGGACGGCAATGGCCATGCGGAATTGGTTTCGCCATCGCGCGTTCAACCTGCCGCACGCGAAGCCAATCTCGATGAAAAACTCCACATGCTCATCCGCAATTATCGCGTGCGCGGTCATAAAATCGCTGCGATTGATCCGCTCGGCTCGCCGCGTCCGTGTCCGTCGGAATTGAAATTACGATTTTATAATTTTGCGGAAAGCGAATTGGACCAAGTTGTTAATCTGCCGACGCTGCATTTCGAAACGCCGCTGACCATCCGTGAAATTTTAGAGCGCCTGCAAAACACTTACTCCCGCTCCATCGGCGTGCAATATATGCACATTGACGATTGGACGGCTCGCGAATGGCTCCAACGCCGGATGGAGAGTTCGCAAAACCGACTCGCAATTTCGCGCGAACAGCAGCTTCGCATCCTTACGAAATTGACCGACGCGACAATCTTCGAGGAATTTCTGCGCAAAAAATTTCTCGGCGCGAAAACATTTTCGCTCGAAGGTTGCGAAACACTTTTACCGCTGCTGGATCTGGCGATTGAAAAGGCCGGCGGCCACGGCGTGCGTGACATCGTCATCGGAATGGCGCATCGCGGGCGGCTCAATGTGCTCGCGCATATCGCGGGCAAAGACCCGTGCAAAATTTTCCGCGAGTTTTCCGATACCGAGCCGGAACTTTGGGAAGGCCGTGGCGATGTAAAATATCATCTCGGCCATAGCGGTGATTGGACGACCGCGAGCGGCCATAAAATTCATCTTTCGCTCTGCTTCAATCCGAGTCATCTGGAATTTATCAATCCCATCGCGCTTGGCCGCACGCGCGCGAGGCAAGACCGTTGCGACGACCGCGAGCGGCGCAACGTGATGAGCCTGCTCATCCACGGCGATGCGAGTTTCGCGGGCGAAGGCATCGTTCAAGAAACGCTCAACATGAGCAAGCTTGCCGGTTATTCCGTCGGCGGCACGCTGCATGTCATTTTGAACAATCAAATCGGTTTTACCACGTCGCCGTGGGAAGGCCGTTCGACGAATTATGCAACGGACGTTGCGCGTATGTTGCAGGCGCCGATTTTTCATGTGAACGGCGAAGACCCCGAAGCCGTCGCGCAAGTCGTGCTGCTCGCGATGGATTTCCGGCACGAATTTCAGAGCGACGTTTTCATTGATATGTATGGTTATCGCCGCTGGGGCCATAATGAGACGGACGAGCCATCATTCACGCAACCGGTTTTGTATCGTCAGATTGAAAAACGCAAAAGTGTTCGCGAAAGTTATTTCGAACGTCTCGCAACTCTCCACGGCATCAGCGCCGAAGAATCGGAAAAAATTGCGGGCGAACGGCGCGAAAAATTGGAAAGCCAGTTGGCTGCGAGCAAAAACGATTGCGCCGATGAGCCGGAATCGCACGGCATCTGGAAAGATTATGCCGGCGGCGCGGAACCGCATGACGAAATCGAGACCGGTCTTGCGCCCGAAAAGATTTCCGAACTGCTTCACAAACTTTCGGAAGTGCCGGCCGATTTTCATTTGCATCCAAAGCTCGAACGCGGGTTGCAAGCGCGCCGCGAAATGGCCGACGGCAAACATCCGCTTGACTGGGCTGCGGCGGAATTGCTTGCGCTCGCTTCGCTGGCCGACGAAGGCTTTCGCATTCGTTTGACCGGACAGGACACGGCGCGCGGCACGTTCAGCCATCGCCATGCGATTTTTTACGATTACGAAAATGGCCAGCCATTTTCGCCGATGCAACATTTGTCGAAGGAACAAGCGCCGGTGGAAATCGTGAACAGCCCGCTTTGCGAAACCGGCGCGCTTGGATTCGAATACGGCTACAGCCTTGATTGCCCGGAAGGTCTCGTCATTTGGGAAGCGCAGTTCGGAGATTTCATCAATGCGGCGCAGGTCATCGTTGATCAATTTATTTCCAGCGCGGAAGACAAATGGCAGCGGCTTTCCGGCCTTGTCCTGCTGCTGCCGCACGGATTTGAAGGCATGGGACCGGAACATTCCAGCGCGCGATTGGAACGATTTCTGGAACTGGCCGCCGAAGACAATATCCAAATCGCCCAACCGACGACGCCCGCGCAGTTGTTTCATCTGCTGCGACGGCAGGCGCTTCGCAAATGGAAAAAGCCGCTCATCGTGCTCACGCCAAAAAGTTTGTTGCGCCATCCAAAGGTCATTTCGCAACGGGAAGATTTTTCGCGCGGCAATTTTCAACGAATTTTGCCGGACGACCTGCAAATGAAAAACGCAAAGCGCGTTTTGCTTTGCAGCGGAAAAATTTATTACGAACTGCTGGCGTATCGCGAAACGCAGAAGCGCGACGATGTCGCCATTTTCCGGCTGGAACAGCTTTATCCGCTGCGCGATGCCGCGCTGGAAAAAATGTTGAGTCCATTTTCAAATGAAACGCCGGTGATTTGGGTTCAGGAAGAGCCGCGCAACATGGGCGCGTGGCGGTTTTTGCATGAAAAATTTGGCAAACATCTTTTTGGCCGCTGGCCGTTTGCATTCGTGAGCCGTCCCGAATCCGCGAGTCCGGCGACCGGTTCGTCCGGCGCGCATAAATTGGAACAGGCAAAACTGATCCGCCGCGCATTTGGCGATGCGGAAAATGCAAAAGCATCCGCGCCATTGCAGAAAACGGCAACGTCGTCCAAATTGCAGGAAGAATAAAATTTATGACAATTGAATTGAAAATTCCGAGCGTCGGCGAATCCATCAGCGAAGTGCAAATCGCGGAATGGCTGAAGTCCGACGGCGACATGGTCAAAAAAGATGAAAACGTCGCGGTGCTGGATTCGGAGAAGACGACTTTGGAACTGCCCGCGCCGGAAGGTGGACGGTTGAAAATTTTGCACCAAGCCGGCGACACCGTGAAAATCGGCGAAGTCGTGGCGCGAATTGAAACGAACGGCGAGACAGAAAAGGCAGACGGCGGAAGGCAGAAGGCAGAAATGGAAAAGCCAAAAGTTGATTCGAAACAGGAACCCGTTTCGGATTCAGAAATAAAAACTGAAAAAGCGGCTCCGGCTGCCGAAACGAAAAAAGAAAATCTACCTGAAAAATCCCCAAAGCCCGCGCAGAAAAATGGCGAGGCAAATGAGCCGACGGTTGTTGAAGCGGAAAAATCGGCGGACGAAAAAGTAGAAGTTCAGGAAACCAAAAAAGAAGTTCTGCCGCAGCCGCAGATCAGGCTCAAAGCGCAAGCGCGCCCTGGAGAAAAAATTGTTCCGATGACGATGTTGCGCCGCACGGTTGCCAAACATCTCGTCGAAGCGAAACAGCAGATGGCGATGCTCACGACGTTCAACGAAGTGGACATGAGCGCCGTGCGGACGTCGCGAAAAGAAAATCAGGAAGCGTTTGAAAAGCGTTATCAGGTCAAGCTCGGCTTCATGTCGTTTTTCGTGAAAGCCGTCGTCGGCGCGCTGAAACAATTTTCGCAGCTCAACGCCGAAATTCGCGGCAACGACATCGTTTATCATGACCGTTTTGATATTGGCGTGGCAATTGCGAGCGACCGCGGGCTGGTCGTCCCGGTTTTGCGGAACGCTGAACACATGAGTTTTGCGGAAATTGAAAAAGCCATCGCCGATTTTGCGAAACGTTCGAAGGAGGGAAAATTGAAGCCGGAAGAACTTCAAGGCGGCACGTTCACCATCACGAACGGCGGCGTTTTCGGTTCGCTGCTCTCGACGCCCATCATCAATCCGCCGCAAACGGGCATTTTGGGAATGCACACGATCCAGGAACGCCCGATCGCGCTGAACGGACAAGTCGTCATCCGCCCGATGATGTTTCTTGCGCTGACGTATGACCACCGGCTCGTGGATGGCCGCGAAGCGGTCATGTTTTTGCGCGATGTCAAAGAAATGATTGAAGATCCCGCGCGAATGCTGATCGAAATTTGAAATCGCCGTGCCAGCTTCCGTTGCCAGATCGAGTGAGGCCAGCGCTCCCAAACCGCATGGTTGCGCGCTCGAATGGCTTTGCACCGGCCGCGAAATTTTTCCGGCGATGCTCGACGCCATCAACGCCGCGCGAAAATCCGTCCGGCTGGAAACTTACACCTACTCCGACGGCAAACTCGGCAAACAATTTCTGGAAGCATTGACGGCGGCAGCTCAACGCGGTGTTCGCGTGCAAGTGCTGGTGGACGCGGTCGGCTCATGGCTTTTGCCAAATGATTTTTTCAAACCGCTCATTGACGCAGGCGCGGAAGTGCGCCGTTTCAATCCATGGAACTTCTGGCGGTTCGGCGTCCGCGACCATCGTAAAATGCTCATCTGCGACGACCACGTCGCATTCATCGGCGGATTCAACATTTCCGATGAATACGATGGCGACGGTGTGACTTGCGGCTGGTGCGACGCGGGCGCGAAAATCGAAAATCCTGTGCTCATCGAAAAACTGGCGCTGTCGTTCGACCAATTATTTTCGATGGCCGATTTTCATCGCAGACCATTCCTGCGATTGCGCGCGTTCAAACGTCGCCGAAAAGGAATCCGCAAAAAAGCTGTCGAGGAATTGTTGCTGACGAATCCGGGCCGCGGCAAAAGTCCGTTTCAAATCGCGCTGCACAACGATTTGCACAAGGCCAAGGAAATCCAAATCATCAGCGCCTATTTTCTGCCGACGCGGCAACTGCGGCGCGATTTGCGCTGGGCGGCCAAACGCGGCGCGCGCGTCCGTCTGGTTCTCGCCGGCAAATCCGACGTGCCGATCTCTCAACTCGCCGCGCAGCATTATTATCGCCGTTTGCTGAAGGCGGGCGTCGAGATTTACGAATACGAGCCGCAAATCCTTCACGCGAAATTGATGATTGCCGACGGCGCGGTTCACGTCGGTTCGGCCAATCTGGACATCCGCAGTTTGAATCTGAATTACGAAATCATGCTGCGGCTTCAAGACGAAACGGTCGCCGTTGGCGCGCGGAATTATTTCGAGCGTGTTTTGAAGCATTGCCGCCGCGTCACATTGGATGAATGGCAAAAATCGCAGACATTCTGGCATCGCTGCAAAAGTTACTGGGCGCATTTGCTTCTGCGCCACGTTGATCCTTACATCAGCCTGCGGCAATTCCATGCGATGAAAAAATAAGCGGCTTATGCCTTTGACAAACTTTCAAAAACACAACAACGACTCCCTCTCCCCGCCCAAACGGGGAGAGGGTTGGGGTGAGGGGATTTAAGTTTGAAAATCATTGACCTCCTCACCCCGTCCCTCTCCTCCTTTCGGGAGGAGAGGGAGAAAATTTGTCAAATGCGCTAAACTAAAAATAGCCATGTCTGTTCAATTCAAACGAAAAGAATCGGCGACCTGCGCCGTGCGCCGCATCCATCGGCAAATCGTCGAAGATGCGCTCAAATGTTTGAAACAGCGCCGACAATTGGACGGCATTCATGGTGCGCGCAAAGGCATCAAAAAATCGCGCGCATTGCTGCGGCTCGTGCGTTCGGAAATGGACCACGGCGATTATCGGAATACTGTCCGCGCATTGCGCGATGCGGCGAAACGAATGGCCGATGCCCGCGACGCGCACGTGAGGCTTCAAGCGTTTGAAAAACTTGCCGGCCATTTCAAAAGCAAACTTCGTCCGCGTCCGTTTGCGCAAATCAAAAAAGCGCTCCGCAAAAATTGCCGCGAGGAAACGAAACGATTTTGGAAAGGCGGGACGAAATCCACGGAACGCCTGCTACGAAAAATGTTGCGACGCTCGAAAGAATTGAAAGTGAATGCCGACGGCTGGCGCGCGATTTGCCCCGGCTTGAAATGCAGTTACGATTGCGGACAGAAAATGTATCGAACGGCTGGCAAAAATTCCGCGCCGGAAAATTTTCACGAATGGCGCAAACGCGTCAAAGATTTGTGGCATCAATTGCGTTTGCTGCGTCCGATTTGGCGCGAGGAGATTTGCGCGGAAGAAAAGGAACTCAAAATATTGAGCGATCACCTTGGCGACGACCACGATTTGGTCATGTTAAAAAATTTTGTCGCGGAAAATGGCAGCAAGCGGATTGATGCGAAGCAAATTCAAATGCTGAACCGGTTGATTGAGTCGCGCCAAAACAAATTGCGCGTTGCGGCATTGAAATTTGGCTCGCGCTTTTACGCCGCGAAACCAACGATATTTTGCAAGCGGCTTGAAAATTATTGGCAGCTTTGGAAACGCGAGAAAAAGTAATAGTCAAAAACAAATAACGCCGACGCCATAAGGTTTCGGCGTTGTTTAATTTATATCGTTGCTTTATGGAATTTATTTTTCCGATATAGACCATACTATTAACAAAGAGCAGAACTGGTGGACGTTTTTTATCAATCTTTGGTATCCCATCATCATTTTCGGCATTTTGCCCGCAATCTTCGTCATAAAAAAATTGCGCAACCGGAAATCAGCTTCAACTAAAGAGGCAACCGTTGAAAAATAAGTTAGTCTCGCCTCGGTTTTGTAGACTACTGCGGAGCGGATGAAGTCAATTCGCTTCGTTGGCCTTGGCAGCAAGGATAAAATCGCTTTCGGTCAGGCCGTCAATTTTGTGCGTCCAGATTTTCAGCTTCACTTCGCCGTAACCGAGGAAAATGTCGGGATGATGCCCCTGTTTCTCAGCGATTTCGCCGACGCGATTGGTGAATTCGAGCGCTTTTCGGAAATCGGGAAACTTGAATTGCTTTTCCAGATGTTGTCCGTGAACGACCTGCCAGCCGCCGTCCAATTGTTTTTTCATTTCGTCCAGCGCGCGGCCTTCGAGTCGCGGCGTGCCGCCGTCGCAGGCGGTGCATTCTTTTTGTGCCAAAGTGGATTTCATAAGCATGGAATTATCAGCCAAAATTGTGCCAGCAAGTTTAAGGGCAAAAATCAAAACCGCATTTGCAGAATGCAACTTGCTCTCGCCATGACCGTGCAAATCGTTGTAGCGTCGCTCTATGAGCGACGAAGCAAAATGTTTCAATAAGAACGACGGTCACAGACCGCCTTTACAATCATGCGTGGCACAAATCCGGCTCGGGAAACATTGGAGAAAATGATTTTCAAGACCAAACACTTGCCGCGATACAAAGACATTGGCCGTCTCGTCTGGCGGCACGGGCGCTCCGATGTTTTTCGCCAGCTTGGTGACATCACCGATTTGCGCGACCATGTCAACGGCGTGAACGCAAATGACCCGACGCCTGAAGAGCTTGTCGCCGACCTGGAACGCATGGGACCGACGTTCATCAAGCTTGGACAAATTCTTTCCAGCCGTTCCGATTTGCTGCCCGAACCGTATCTGAAAGCGCTCTCAAAATTGCAGGACAAATGCGAGCCGTTCCCTTTCGAGCAGGTCGAGGAAATCGTCCAGCACGAATTGGGCGCGCGCATTTCAAAAGCGTTTCAGGAATTCGATGAAAAGCCGCTCGCCGCCGCGTCGCTCGGGCAGGTGCATCGCGCCGTGTTGCGCGACGGGCGAAAGGTCGCCGTCAAAGTCCAGCGTCCCGGCATCCGCAAACAAATCGCCGAAGATTTGGAAGTGCTCGAGGAGATTGCGACGTTCGCCGAAGCGCACACGGACATCGGCCGTCGCCATCATTTTGGCGAGGTGCTGGAACAATTCCGCAAATCGCTCGTGCAGGAATTGGATTATCAGCGAGAGGCCGAGCACTTGGCGATCATCGGCGGGCATTTGCGGGAATTTACGCTCATCCGCGTCGCGCAACCGATTTCCGATTACACCGCGCGCGCTGTTCTGACGATGAATTATCTCGAAGGCAGGAAAATCACCGAATTAAGTCCGCTCCTTCGGCTCGACTTCAACGGCAATGCGCTGGCGGATGAATTGTTTCGCGCCTACTTGAAACAAATTCTCGTGGACGGAATTTTTCACGCCGATCCGCATCCGGGAAATATTTTCATCGCCGACGATTTGAAGATTGGCCTGCTCGACCTCGGAATGATTGGCCGCGTCACGCCAGCGATGCAGGAAACGCTGCTCAAATTGCTGCTCGCCGTCAGCGAAGGTCGCGCCGAAGACGCCGCCGACATCGCCATCCGCATCAGCCAGACCGACGACGATTTCGACGAGCCGCATTTCCGCCGGCGCATCGGCGATCTGGTCGCGCGAATGCAGGACAATACGCTGACGCAAATTGACATTGGCCGCCTGTTGCTCGAAGTCGGGCGCGCCGCCGGCGAAACCGGACTGTTCGTTCCAAGCGAATTGACGATGTTGAGCAAAACGTTGTTGCAGCTTTATGAAATTGGCCGCTGCCTCCAGCCGGATTTCAATCCCAATGAAGCCGTTCGCTGCCATACCACCGGCATTCTCAAACAACGATTGAAAAAAGATTTCACGCCGGGAAATTTTTTTACCACGCTTTTGGACGTGAAAGAATTCGCCGGACAATTGCCGTCGCGCGTGATGACAATCCTCGACACGATTGGCAAAGGACAAATCGAATTGAAAATGCGCAGCGACGACACGTTGCGCGTGCTCGATGGATTTCAAAAAGTCGCCAATCGCATCGCCGCCGGCGTGGTGCTGGCCGCGTTGATCATCGGAGCCGCGCTGCTGATGCAAGTGCATACGAGCTTCACGATTCTTGGCTATCCGGGATTTGCGATGCTTTGTTTCATCGCTGCGGGCGCAGGCGGAGTTTGGCTGCTGTTCGATATTTTCTGGCGCGACATCAAAGGCCCGAAGAAACCGCGTGGTTGATTATCTTATTAAACATTTTTGCCAGGTCATAACAAGGACAGGCAAGAATTTTTGCTGCAAAGATTTTTTTTTCTGGCAGATTGCGCGCTCGCTCTGACGAAAATTTGCGGCGGCAACCGATTTGAAATTTTATGACACGAACACTTGGCGAAAAAAATACAAACCACCAAAAATTGATATCCTGGGTCGAAGAAATGGCCGCGCTGTGCCAGCCGGAAAAGATTTTCTGGTGCGACGGCTCGGACGCCGAAAACCAAACGCTCTGCGATTTGATGGTCAAGAACGGCACGTTCATCAAGCTCAACGCGCAGAAACGTCCCGGCTCGTATCTTGCCCGTTCGCATCCGAGCGATGTCGCACGCGTGGAAGATCGCACGTTCATCTGCTCCAAAACGAAAGACGAAGCCGGGCCGACAAATAATTGGGCGGACGCGGCGGAAATGAAAAAAGTCATGCTGGAAAAATTCAAGGGTTGCATGAAAGGCCGCACGATGTATGTGATCCCGTTCGCGATGGGTCCGCTGGATTCGCCCATTTGCAAAATCGGGATTGAAATTTCCGATTCGCCTTATGTCGTCGTCAATATGCGCATCATGACGCGCATGGGAAAACAAGTTTTGGATAAATTGGGCGCGAACGGCACGTTCATTCCGTGCATGCACTCGGTCGGCGCGCCGTTGCAACCGGAGCAAAAAGATGTTTCGTGGCCGTGCGAAGGTGATCCGAAAAATAAATACATCGTCCATTTTCCCGACGAACCATCGATCTGGTCTTACGGCTCGGGTTACGGCGGCAATGCGTTGCTCGGCAAAAAATGTCTCGCATTGCGAATCGCTTCGACGGTTGCAAAACGCGAAGGCTGGATGGCCGAGCATATGTTGATTTTGAATCTCACGTCGCCGGAGGGGAAAAAATATTACATCGCCGCCGCGTTTCCGAGTGCTTGCGGAAAAACAAATCTGGCAATGATGCAACCGACGTTGCCCGGCTGGAAGGTCACGACGCTCGGCGACGACATCGCGTGGATTCGCGTCGGCAAGGACGGACGGCTTTATGCGATGAATCCTGAAACCGGATTTTTCGGCGTCGCGCCGGGAACTTCGGCGAAAACAAATCCGCACGCGCTAACGTCGTGTGCGAAAAATACAATCTTCACGAACGTCGTGTTGACTCCAGACGGCGATGTCTGGTGGGAAGACATGGGCGTGCCCGCTCCGGCGACGGGAATTGATTGGGAAGGCAATGCGTGGACACCGGCGAGCGGCAAAAAAGGCGCTCATGCGAATTCGCGCTTCACCGCCCCCGCGTCGCAATGTCCGGTGATTGATCCCGATTGGCAAAATCCAGAAGGCGTTCCGCTCGCGGCGATTTTATTCGGCGGTCGGCGTCCGAACACGATTCCACTCGTCAACGAAGCGTTCGATTGGGAGCACGGCGTGTTCATGGGTTCGGCTTGCGGTTCGGAAACGACCGCCGCCGCGATTGGGCAGGCTGGAGTTCTCCGCCGCGATCCATTTGCGATGCTGCCATTCTGCGGCTACAACATGGGCGATTATTTTGCGCACTGGCTTTCGTTCGCGAAAAAAACCGACCGCGCGAAATTGCCGAAGGTTTATTTCGTGAACTGGTTTCGCAAAAGCGCGGCTGGAAAATTTTTGTGGCCGGGCTATGGCGACAATTCGCGCGTGCTCAAATGGATTTGCGAACGCATCGCGGGAACGGGCAAAGCACAGGAAACCCCGATTGGAAATTTGCCGACGCCCGACGCGCTGGATTTGTCCGGCTTGAACGTTTCTGCCGACGACGTGAAGACGCTGACTTCCGTGGACAAGGACGGCTGGAAAAAAGAAATCGAAGACGTGGCGGCGAATTATGCGAAGTTCGGCAGCCATTTGCCTGCGGCACTGGGCAAAGAACTGGACGAATTGCGCAAGCGACTTGGCTGATTTCGGGCGGTTATTATTGGTTCTATTGGGTTTGGCATTTATATGGGATTTTTTGTCGTTTGTTTTATCATTGCAACGATGATCTTTGGCTTGCCTGATTTTATATGTTGACCATGCCGCCCAACAAGTCGCCGCAGCCAACCGCCGTTGACGCTGTCAGTTCCGCTGTCCGGTTCATGTCGCCGTTCGGCGGCGGCTCAACTTTCTACGTTAGAAAAGTTTTCACCACTTAACGGAGATTGGGACACCGGTAATTCATCGAACGATTTGACAGTCATTTTCTGTTCCACTTGAAAATTAAATTTCAAAGTGTATTATCTTTACGGTTTTGGAAGGGTGGAGAATCGCTTTTGGCGTGAGCCGAAAGAGGAAAGTCCGAACACCGAAAGGCGCGATGCCGCGTAACCCCGGAAGCATTCGGGGATACACGCGGGCGGAATGAAAATTCCGACGGACAGTGCCACAGAAAATTAAACCGCCTAAATTGTAGCGGCGCTCTGTGAGCGCCGAACGAACGACGGTCACAGACCGCCGCTACAGTCGGTAAGGGTGAAAAGGTGCGGTAAGAGCGCACCGCGCGGCGCGCAAGCGGCGCGGCACGGAAAACCCCATCGGGTGCAAGGCCAAATAGGAAACCCAGGAGCTGCCCGCTCCGCGTCCCGCGAAAGCGAGACGGGTTTCGGGTATCGGCTGCACAGACAAATGATTCTCTCCGCTCGCAAGGGTGCAGACAGAATTCGGCTTACAGCCCTTCCAAAACCAATTTCTTTTTTATCCGCAGATGACACAGATTTGCGCAGATAAAAAAGGGGAAAAATCAATCTGCGTTCATCTGCGAAATCTGCGGATGAATCTTCAGTTCGCGTAAAGCTTTCCTTTGCCGTTGCGAACCGGCGGCTGCGAACTTTTCTTTACCGTGGCGGGCGAACTGATATTTCCAAAACGATCCACGGCGCTGATGGAAATGGTGTCCGGCATCCAGCTTGTAAATGTGCAGCCGGTTTGGGTTGCCGGAAGAATTTGCGTCGTCCACAAATTATTTGTTCCGCGACATTGCAGAACCCACCATTTCGGAAGGTCGTTTGCGGCGATTTCCCAGCGCGCGATCAGATTCGTGCGCGCATTTATCGAGACGAAAGATTTTGGCTGGTCCGGTAAATTTGAATTGAGCCAGGGCATCGCGGGAACGAGCGCAGGCTGAAAATTTTGAGCGCGAACGATTCCATTGAGCGCGCTGTCATCCACAAGATTTTTAAGGTGGAAAAAGATTTCCCCGCTTGCGCCAGATTGCGTGCGCGTCGTCTGGATTTGTCGCGCGATTTCGTTCGCTGAAAATTTATCGCCGACAGCAGCGGCATTGAGCGCAGAAAAAACGTCGCGGCTTTTGACATTTTGCTGCGTCCACCAATTGAGCAGGATCGGAAAACTATGCGGCGCGTCATCAATCGGCCAATACAGTTGCGGTGCTAGATAATCCACCCAGCCGCTGGCGAGCCACAATCGCGAATCCGCATAAAGCGTCGCGTAGGCGTCGAGACCCTTGATCTGCGGCGGATTGCCCGGACGCCAGATGCCGAACGGGCTGACGCCAAATTTCACCCACGGTTTCGCCGTTTTGATATTTTGATAAACACTTTGGATGAATTGATTTACGTTCGCACGACGCCAATCACCCTGGTCTTGTCCGTTTCCGTATTTTTTCCACGTCGCGTAATCGGGAAAATCTCCGACGCTTTTGTCGAAATAGGGATAAAAATAATCATCAAATTGAATTCCGTCCACGTCGTAGCGTTTGACGACATCCATGATGACGCGCAAAACGTAAGCACGAACGGCAGGTTCGCCGGGGTCAAGCCACTGCAGGTCGCCATAATTGCGGATGAATTCAGGATGCGTTTTGGAAATGTGATTTGCGGCAGCAGGCGATTTGGCCAGATTATGCCGCGCACGAAAAGGATTGAACCACGCGTGCAATTCCAGCCCGCGTTTGTGCGCTTCTTCAATCGCGAACGCGAGCGGGTCGTAAACCGGCTCCGGCGCCCTGCCCTGCGTGCCAGTCAGATATTCCGACCACGGCTCGATACTCGACGAATACATGGCGTCACAAGCAGGACGCACTTGCAAAATGACGGCGTTCAATTTCAATTGCGCCGCGTGGTCGAGCAACGCAATCAATTCCGCCTTTTGTTGCGCGACGGTCAAACCTGATTGCGACGGCCAATCGGCGTTCGTCGCCACGCAAGTGATCCATGCGCCGCGAAATTCGCGCGCCACCGTCGGCGGCGTGATGTCAACGGCGCGATAAATTTCGTTCGCCGCAAACAGTTTTGCGGAAAATAAAATCGCAATCGCAAAAAAAATTTTAATCCGAAGTCGCATCGAATTATGTTTGTCAATTTAGACGCTCCTGAAAGTAAAGGACAGAAATTTGCCGCCGAGGCGCGGCGGCGCGGAGTTTTGAAAATAGTTTCTCCGCGCTTGCGTCTCTGCGGTAATTCCATCGTTTCAGGCCAATTTGACAGTGTTGTGGATTTATGTTTTACTGCTTCCGTTGCAGCCGAAGTTTGGCTTCCTTCCTGAAGCCAGGCGCGGGAGACCCAAAATCCGGGCAACCGGACGGGGCGAACGAAACCGGGCAACCGGTTTCAAGGCCACTTTCAAGGCCAAGCCCGACAGCTAATCTCGCAGGCATTTGGAAGGCGATTTTCTTGGGCGCGCATCGCGTTCTCAAGTTCCGCCAAAAAAACGCAGGAACATTATGAATGTGTTTGAGTTGGTGAAGAACGTGGTGATTGGCCGCGCGAGAAATCTTTCGGACAAAAGACTTTTTCACAACACCTCGCTCATCGCGTTGCTCGCATGGGTCGGCCTCGGCGCGGATGGATTGTCATCATCTTGTTACGGTCCCGAAGCCGCTTTCAACGCGCTTGAAGGACATGAATTTTTAAGCCTGTTTGTCGCGGCGGCAGTGATTTTGACGATCACCATCATCTGCGCGAGCTATTCGCAGATCATCGAATTGTTTCCGAGCGGCGGCGGCGGCTATCTCGTCGCCAGCAAATTACTGACGCCGACCACAGGCGTGGTTTCCGGCTGCGCGCTCATCGGCGATTACGTTTTGACTATCGCCATCAGTGTGGCGAGCGGAACGGAAGCGTTGTTCAGCTTGCTCTCGCCCGGTTGGGCGACAACGCAAAATAAAATGGAATTTGCCGCTGCGGGCGTCATTTTTCTTTCAATCGTGAATTTGCGCGGCGTCAAAGAATCCGTGCTGCTGTGGATGCCAGTGTTCTTTCTCTTTGTCGCTTCATTTACATTCACGATCATTTATGGCATCGCGACCCACATCGGCGAATTTCCCGCCATCGCGCATGGCGTCGCGGCGGACGTCAATTCCACAACTTCGAGCCTCGGCGCGTGGGGATTGCTCATGGTGATTTTGCGCGCATACAGTTCCGGCGCAGGCACGTTCACCGGCATCGAAGCCGTGAGCAATAGCATGGCATCATTGCGCGAACCGCGCGTGCAAACCGGCAAACGCACGATGGTTTACATGGGCACATCGCTCTCGTTCGTCGCCGCCGGCTTGCTGCTGATGTATCTGCTTTATCACGTCGTTCCGATGGAAGGCAAAACGCTCAACGCCGTTCTGGTGGAGCAAATGACGGCGACGTGGCCGGCGTGGCTCGGAAAAAGTTTTGTCATCGCCGCGCTCGCTTCATCGGCAGCGCTGCTCTTCATCGCGGCACAGACCGGATTTCTTGGCGGCCCGCGCGTGCTGGCGAACATGGCCGTTGACCGCTGGATGCCCACGCGCTTCGCAAACTTGAGCGACCGCCTCGTCACACAAAACGGCGTGCTGCTGATGGGCGCGGCGGCGCTGGCTGTCGTTCTCGGCACACGCGCTTCGATGAACACGCTCATCGTGCTTTACAGCATCAACGTGTTTATCACCTTCAGTCTCTCGCAACTCGGCATGGTGCGCCATTGGTGGCTCGACCGCGCCAAAGAAGTAAAATGGAAAAGAAAATTCTTCATCAACGGCGTCGGATTTTTGCTGACGACGGGAATTCTCATCTCGCTCTGCACCGTAAAATTTTTTGAAGGAGGCTGGGCGACGCTGCTGGTCACCGGCATTTTGATCGCCGCGGCCTTTGGCATCAAACATCACTACGGGAAGACGCAAAAACTATTGCAACGCCTCAACGACCTCGTCGCCGCATCTGAAGTGGACACCACGAATGCGCCGCCTGTTCCCGCAACCCAATGCGATCCAAAAGAACGCACCGCCGTTTTCCTCGTCAACGGTTTCAATGGTCTTGGCCTGCACACGTTGCTGGCTGTCGTCCGGATGTTTCCGAAGGTCTATAAAAATTTTGTTTTCCTGCAAGTCGGCGTGCTGGATGCCGGCACGTTCAAAGGCGCGGCGGAAGTGGACAATCTGCGCGAACACGCGCAGCGCGCAGTCGAATGCTATGCCGACTACATGCGCAAGCAGGGCTTTTGTGCCGAATCGCACATCGCCATCGGCACGGACATCGTGGATGAAGCGGCGAATCTGTGCGACGAAATCGCCAAACGATTTCCGCAGTCGCAATTTTTTGCCGGCCAACTGGTTTTCAAGGACGAAGGATTTCTGACCCGCTTCCTGCACAACCACACCGTCTTTGAATTGCAACGGCGATTGTATCAACAAGGCTGGCCGATGCTCATCCTGCCGATTCGGGTGTGATTAAAAATCATGCGATTCGCCGATGGGCAGCAAATGTAAATTTTTTCCAGCAGTCTTGAATTTTTCCTTTGCGACGGAGTGATCAATTTTGATTTGCGGAAACGTGTCGTAATGGACGCCGAGAATTTCCTTGCAACGAATAAAATCGGCGGCGCGCACGGCATCGTCCGCACCCATCGTGAAATTGTCGCCGATGCAGAACGCGGCGAACCTTAATCGCGTGGATTCGCCGATGAGCTTCATGTCCATCGTCAGCGCGGTGTCGCCGGAATAATAAAAATTGCCTTCGCTCGTCTCGACGAGAAAGCCGCCGGGATTTCCGCCGTTGGAACCGTCGGGCATCGTGCTGGAATGGATGGCGTTGACGAATTTGACCGGGCCAAAATCGAACATCGCCCAGCCGCCGTGGTTCATCGGATGCACACGCGGCACGCCTTTCTTTTGCAGCCATGTGGCGACCTCAAAGTTGGCGATGATGAGCGCGTTGGTGTATTTGGCAAGCTCAACCGCGTCGGCCATGTGGTCTTCATGGCCGTGTGAAACGAGAATGTAATCAGGATGAATTTTCATCACGTCAACGGCCTTCGCCAATGGATTGGGCGTGATGAACGGATCGAACAGCAGTGTTTTGCCGCTGACGGCAACCGAAAAACAGGAATGACCGTAGTAAGTGACTTTCATTCGATTTGCGATTTAAGTTTACGATTTACGCTCACCCCCGGGTTGAGCGACAAAGTTAATCGTAAACCAAAAATCGCAAATCGCAACAGGGGGAATGATGCAAAAAACGCGCCAGAGAAATTCTCCAGCGCGTTGAATTTGTTCGATTGAATTACGCGGTCGTCGCCATTTCCGGCTCCGGCGTGTCGAGAAATCCTTGCAAATGGCGCACACGCGTCGGGTGACGCAATTTGCGCAGCGCTTTCGCCTCGATCTGGCGGATGCGTTCGCGCGTGACGTTATACATCTTGCCGATTTCTTCGAGCGTGCGCTCGTAGCCGTCAATCAGGCCGAAACGCATTTCGAGGATTTTGCGTTCGCGCTCGGTCAACGTGGTCAGCACGTCGCTCAATTTTTCGCGGAGCAGGCTGTAGCTCGTCACGTCGGACGGATTTTCCGCCGATTTGTCCTCGATAAAATCGCCAACACTCACATCGCCGTCGTCGCCAACGGGTGCGTGCAATGAAACCGGCTGTTGCGCCATTTTCAAAAGCGCGTGAATGCGCGAAACCGGCATATGCATTTCGTCGGCCAACTCTTCGGGCGTCGGTTCACGGCCAAGCTCTTGCGTCAATTGCTTTTGCGCGCGCCAGAGCTTGTTCATGATTTCAATCATGTGCACCGGAATGCGGATTGTGCGCGCCTGGTCCGCGATGGAGCGCGTGATGGCCTGGCGAATCCACCAGATGGCGTAAGTCGAAAATTTATAGCCGCGGCGATATTCAAACTTCTCGACGCCTTTCATCAAACCGATGTTGCCTTCCTGGATCAAATCGAGGAACGACTGGCCTCGGTTCGTGTATTTTTTAGCAACGGAAACGACGAGGCGCAAATTGGCTTCTGCCATGTGCGTCTTGGCTTTCAAACCGCGATCGGCGGCAGCTTTCAAATCTTTGAACGTCTTGAAAAATTCTTCGCGCGGCATCCGCACGAATTGTTCGAGCGTCTGGATTTTAGCACGCTCGGCTTCAAGCGCGGCCCGGCGCTCGGTGGTGGTGCGCAACGCTTCCAATTCCTGAATATGGCGCAGGCTGGATTGAAATTTTTCGTGGATGTTGCCGGCAACGACAATCATTTCCTCGACCACTTTCTGTTTGTAGAAAAATTTCTGGAACATTTCCTGCACTTTTGCGCCCATCTTCTTCAATTCCTTCGCAAGTTTTTCCTTGCGGCCTTTTTGCGCCGCCTTTTGCCACGCGAAATATTTCGCGTCCACCTTTTCATCGAGCGTGTGGATTTTTTTGATAAGCTTTCGCAAATCGCGCAAATGGCCTTCTCGATTGGCGATTTTTTTATCAACAATCACGCGGTCGAAACGCTCTTTCGGCGGCTCGGACAAAAGTTTTTCCGCAATCGCAATATGCTCCTTGGCGGTGAAACCGAGTCCGTAAATAATCACCTTCATCGCGACTTCGGCTTCTTCGATTTTTTTGCAAATCTCGACTTCCTGTTCGCGCGTGAGCAAAGGCACTTTGCCCATCTGGTTCATATACATGCGAACCGGATCGTCCAAAATTTCGAGGCGCGAGTCTTCGTCTGCTTCCTCCTGCTGCGCTTGTTCGGGCTGCTTGGATCGTTCGGCGCGCTCGGCTTCGGCCTGATCCATGACGATTTCCACGTCGAGGCTGCGAAGCTTCGAAAGCAGCGCGTCCAAATCGTCCGGGCTCAAATTGTCCGGCAACACGTCGTTGATTTCGTCGTAAGTGACGTAGCCGTGCTCCTGCGCAAGATGCAAAAGCGTTTTGATCGTCTCGGTCAAATCCACCGTGGATTGCGGCGGCGCGGATGCCGCCGGAGTTGCATGGCCGTTCTGTGATTTTCCGTTTGCGGCGGAAATCGTTTCGGCTTTGGCTTTGCCGTTGGTTTCCGGCAATTTTTCCGCGTTGCGGCGCGCGCTGCTGGTGATGACAAAACGGCGGCGCACCGGAGCGATTTTCGCTTTGGCGCTTGTTCCGGCGCTGCGTTGTTTGCGTGACGCACTGGCCGAAGACGATTTTTTTCTTTGCAACATAAATATCAGACCTAAATGACTCGCTTTGGTTCAGAGAAAGTCATGAACCCCGAAACGCCGACTCGAAAATGTTCACCCGCGCACTCGCCTGAGAGTCTTGGAAACTGCGAACACCAGAAGCCTGACGCGGCTTTACTCTAACCGCTTTTCAGCATAATTCAAGCAGAATCGTCAATTTGCAAGGCAATGGAAAATCCATGAAAGTTGAAGCCAGCTAAAATCGTAACAGCCTAAATTGCAAAGCCTTGAGACGATAAAATCAATCGCCATTTCGCACTTTTGCGATGTCGCGAACAATCTGTTTTTGCAATTCCTCTTTCGAGTCAAATCGGCGCTCGTCGCGCAATTTTTCGCCGATTTCAACCTCCAAATTTTCACCGTAAAGGTCTCCGTGAAAATCCAGCACATGCGCTTCGACGCGCAATTCTGATTTGCCTGTCGCGACCGTCGGACGAAATCCGACGTTGAGCGCGACACGATAAAATTGTCCCTTCAGTTTTGTGCAACCGGAATAAACACCGTTCGGCGGCAGAACCAGACCTGTCGCGTCCAGATTTGCCGTCGGAAAACCAAGTTGATGACCGACTTTGTCGCCTTCGATAACACGACCCCAAATCGCGTAGGGCCGACCAAGCATCTGGCTCGCCGCGTCAATATCACCCGCACGAATCATTTCCCGAATCCGCGTGCTGCTGACGATTTGTCCGTCCAATGAAACTGCGGCAAGTCCGTGAACCAAAAATCCAATTTCGCTGCCAAGTTTTTTTAGAAGAGCGACATTGCCGCTGCGCTTGTGTCCGAAAACAAAATCAGCTCCAACACAAATGCTGTGAATTTTTCCGAAATCACGCGCGAGATTGCGAACGAATTCTTCGCCCGTTTGCTCGCTGAATTTTTTATCGAACTGGATCAGCAGCAATCCATCTGCGCCAAGCGATTCAATCGCCTGCAACTTTTGCGGCAGCGAATAAATCAGCGGCGGAACTTTGTCCGGCGCGACGACAGAATTCGGATGCCGATCAAACGTAAGCACGACCGAGATTGCGTTGTGCTGATGCGCATCAGCAATCGTCTGACGGATGATTTGCTGATGACCAAGATGAACGCCGTCAAAAAAACCGATGGCGAGGCAAACTTTTTTGCCATTCGTCTTCAATTCATTTGCGGCATGGATGATTTTCATGACTGCGCCAGTTTCAAAAACGGAATCACCCTTTTTTCCAATTCAGAAATTGTCATTTTCAGAATTTCGTCCAATGGCTTCGCGTCTGCCACGTCAAATTTTCCAGAAACGCTGCGCCGCAACGTCGCCAGATGCGCGCCGCAGCCGATTTTTTGGCCAAGTTCATGCGCGACGCTGCGAACGTAAGTGCCTTTTGTGCAAGCCAATCGAAATTCGCCGAGCGGTTCGGAATAATTTGTGAAACGAAAATTGTAAATATGAACGAGGCGCGGCTCGCGCTCGACCTCGATGCCTTTGCGCGCGAGTTTGTAAAGCGGCACGCCGTTTTTTTTGATGGCCGAAACCATTGGCGGCATTTGCATTTGATCACCCACAAATTGCGATGCCAGTTCATTCAATTGCTCCAGCGCCAGCGGCTGAACAGGTTTCGTCTCAAGAATTTCGCCGTCCACATCGTAAGAATTTGTCGTGACACCAAATTTTATTGTGCCTTCATAAACCTTGTCGTCGCCCATCAATTTTTCGGACAGCTTCGTGCCGCGACCGAGAACGATGATTAAAAGACCGGTCGCATTTGGGTCAAGCGTGCCGCAATGTCCGACTTTCTTGATGCCAAACTTGCGGCGAATCGCATCCACGACATCGTGCGAAGTCGGG
This sequence comes from Candidatus Methylomirabilota bacterium, assembly GCA_035644195.1. GTDB lineage: Bacteria > Verrucomicrobiota > Verrucomicrobiia > Limisphaerales > UBA11358 > UBA11358. The sequence goes on from DASQOZ010000014.1 coordinate 25,171, forward strand.
CCGGCGGGTTTATCAATGAGGATCGCGCCGTCGAGCGAAGAAAATTCTTGCATGGAAATTATTTCGCCATGTTCAACGCGCGTTTTACGGCAGCAATGACTTTGCGTTGAACCGAAAGGGGTTTGCCGGAAATCCTTGCGCCCGCCGCCGCCGGATGGCCGCCGCCGCCGAATTGCGCGGCGATTTCATTCACGTTCACATTTGGATTTTTCGAGCGCAAACTGATACGCGTCAGTTCCGGTTCGATCTCTTCAAATACGCAGGCGACGACGACCGGCTCAATCGCGCGAATGTGGTCAATCAAGCCTTCCGTGTCATTGCTCTCCGATCCGGTGCGCGCCAAATCTTTTTTCTTGAGCCAAAACCATGCGATGCGGTCGTTGGCGGTCAGCCGGAATTTGCTGTAGACGTGCTTGAGCAATCGCGCGCGAGAAAGCGGATAAGACTGATAAACTTCATCGCAAATTTTTGCGAGGTCGGCGCCGCGCGTGACGAGTTCCGCGCCGGTGTGAAATGTGCCGGGACGCGTCGTTGGATATTGAAACGAGCCGGTATCGGTGGAAATAGCGGTAAAAAGCAAATCGGCAATCGGCTTCGTGATCGGCCAGCGCGCGACTTTGAGCAGCCGGAAAATCAATTCGCCGCAAGAAGGCTCCCGCATGGAAATCCAATTCACGTCGCCATAGCGCGGATTGCTTTCGTGATGGTCAATGTTGATGAGAATTTTCCGGTTTAGCGTGTGTTTTCCCGCTTTGCCGAGCCGCGCGAAGCTCGCGCAATCGGTCGCGATGACGCAATCGAATTTTTTTCCGGGCTTTGGTTTTTGAAAAAATCCTTGAGGATCGAGAAATTTATATTTTTGCGGAATCGAATCTTCGTTCCAGCAGGTGACTTTTTTCCCTTCATTTCGCAGCGCCAGCGCAAGTCCAAGTTGCGAGCCGACGCAATCGCCATCAGGACGGACGTGGCCGACGATGCAAATCGTTTTGCTTTCGCGAATGATTTCGACAATCCGGTCAATGATTTTCGGATAACTTTTCACGATTTATCTTTTTCGTCAGCGGGCGAAGATTTTTCAAGCTCTTCGATGATTTGCAGCACTTTGTTGCCACGAACAATGGAATCGTCGAAAACAAATTTCAACGTCGGCGTAAATTTCAAAACCACGGATTTTCCGACGAGTCCTTGAATACGAATCCGGTGTTCAGTAAGCAATTGCATTCCGCGTTTCTGCTGTGTCGCATTGCCGAAAATGCTGATGAAGACGATGGCGGACTTCAAATCACCCGTCACGTCCACGTCGTTGACGGAAATGAGTCCGGCTTCGTTGACGTGAAATTCGCGGCGGACGGCCTCGCCAATTTCGCGCTTCAATAATTCACGAACGCGTTCATGTCGGAGATTGGGCATTTTTCACCTCACAACTTCGCCGCAATTTTTTCAATCGTATAACATTCAACCGCGTCGCCGACTTGAAATTCGCCAAAGCCTTCGACGCGGATGCCGCATTCCATCCCGGCGCGGACTTCGTTGACTTCGTCCTGAAACCGGCGCAGCGATTGCGTGACGCCTTCGTAAATGACGTCCTTGCGGCGGCGCACGCGAACCTTGCCGCGCACGATGCGTCCGCTCGAAACCATGCAACCGGCGACCGGCACACCTTTGGACAATTCAAAAATCTGCCGCACTTCCGCCGAGCCGATGATCGTCTCCTTGCTGACAGGATCGAGCAATCCAGCCATCGCTTCTTTCACCTGGTCAATCAATTCGTAAATGATCGCATAAAGTTTGATCTGCACGCCGGCGTGTTTGGCTTTTTCGGCGGCGGTGCTGTCGAGACGCGTGTGAAAACCGAGAATGACCGCGCTCGACGCCGATGCCAGCGCCACGTCGTTTTCGGTGATCGTCCCGACGTCGCTGTGAATGATTTCGAGCGAAACTTTTTCCGCCTCGATTTTCTTGAGCGCCTCGACAATCGCCTCGACGGAGCCTTGCGTGTCGGCTTTGACGACGACTTTGAGAACCTTGCTTTGTTCGGCTGCAAGCGTGGCAAAAAGATTTTCGAGCGTGATTTTTTTGTCTTCCTGGCCCGTCGCTTTTGCTTCAAGAAAACGCTGCTCGGCCAAATCGCGCGCCGCTTTTTCATCTTCGACAACGGAAAATTCCAAACCCGCATCCGGCACGCCGTTCAATCCAAGAACACGAACGGCGACAGACGGCGCGGCTTCTTTCAAACGTTTTCCTTCCTCGCTGATGAGCGCGCGGACGCGACCGTAAAATTCGCCGCACAAAATAATTTCGCCGATGCGCAACGTGCCTTTGCGAACGAGAACCGTCGCCGTCGGGCCGCCGGGTTCGACGCCGGATTCGATGACGTTGCCCTTCGCGCGGCGGTCGGGATTTGCTTTCAACTCGAGCAAGTCGGCTTGCAACAAAATCATTTCCAGCAATTTATCAATGCCCTGTTTCGTAAGCGCCGAGCAATCCACAAAAATCGTGTCGCCGCCCCAATCGTCCGGCACGAGGCCTTTGTCCTGCAATTGCTGGCGAACTTTCATCGGGTTCGCGTTCGGATGATCAATTTTGTTGACCGCGACAAGAATCGGAACTTTCGCCGCCTTTGCGTGATTCAACGCCTCCAAAGTTTGCGGCATGACGCCGTCGTTCGCCGCGACGACGAGCACGACGATGTCGGTCACGTTTGCGCCGCGCGCACGCATGGAACTGAATGCCGCGTGACCGGGCGTGTCGAGAAAAGTGATTTGCGCGAGTTCTTTTTTGCGTTCGGGATGCGGCACGGAAATCGTGTAAGCGCCGATGTGCTGCGTGATGCCGCCGGCTTCGCCCGCCGCGACGTTCGCTTTGCGGATCACATCAAGCAAACTCGTTTTGCCGTGGTCAACGTGACCCATGATGGTGACGACCGGCGCGCGCGGCTTGAGTGTTTCCGGTTTATCTTCGACATCCAATTCAACTTTTTTCTCGACGGCGTGAACGACGCCGCCGCCGCGCTCGCGTTTTTCAACTTCAAAACGGAAACCATATTTGGCGCAAAGCTGCTGCGCGATTTTTTCGTCAATCGCCTGATTGACCGTGGCAAAAACGCCGAGCCTCATCAAATCGCCGATGATGATGAACGGCTTTTGTTTGAGCGCCACCGCAAGTTCGCGGACGATGATCGGCGGTTTGATGACGATGACTTCGCCTGTTTCCGGCGCGACAAATTTCGGTGCCGCTGGCGCGGCGGGCTTCGCCGGCTCGCGAGTTTGTTGCGGTGGACGACCATCGCGACCGCGCTGAAATTGCTGACGCGAATCTCCACGACGTTCGCCACGTTGCGGTGCGCCCGGCCGTGGTGGCGGCAATTTTACCGAACCGACTTTTTCGCCGTGGCGCGGCGATTGCGGACGCGACGGCAATTGAATGAATCCAATTTTTTCTCCCATGCGCGAAGCAGGAGGCTGCGACGGGGCAATAAGTCTTGGTTTTTCAACGATTGGCGAAGCAATCGCTTCAACCGTTGCCGGTTCCGGTTTTAATTCGGGTGGCGGAGGTGGCGGCGCGGAAATGATTTGAATTTTTTCTTCGACCGGCGCGGGTTTCGGTTTTTCTATGACCGGTGGCGCGGCCTGTTTTGCAGCGATGTCAGGATGGTCTTTGAGCAGCTCGCCTTCGAGCCATTCTGCGGAAATTTTATCGAGCGAACTGGACGGAACTTTGGCGGCGGCAATGCCCATCGCTTTGGCCTTGGTGAGAATTTCTTTGTTCTCCAGGCCATACTTCTTCGCAATGTCGTAAATACGAACGGGCATAAAAAAATTTCTTCACTACAAACCAAATTGTGCAATTGGCCTTCATGGGCTAAATCGCAGAAACAAATTTTGTTCCAGCCGGCGTCATAAAATCAACTCACGGCGGTTTCGCCGATTTTCAATTTCCTGCGCTCGGCGTCTTCGCGCGCCGCTTTCAAAATGTCACCGGCCTTGTCGCCGATTTGCGGAATGCTCGCCAGATCGCTTTCCTCGGTGGACAGCAAATCTTCCAGCCGCGTCAAGCCGGCATGGACAAGCGCGTCAGCTTGCTCGCGGGCAATTCCCGGAATCGCCGCGAGCGCTTCGACGGCTTCCGCCACTTTTTCTTCAAAGCCTTTGACGACGACTTCTTCCGCGTCAATGTCCACTTCCCAGCCGGTCAATTTCGCCGTGAGCCGCGCGTTTTGTCCGCGCTTGCCGATGGCCAGTGATAATTGGTCTTCGCTCACCAAAATCTTCAAACGTTTTCCGGCTTCGTCCAATTCGACGCTTTTCAACTTCGCGGGCTCGAGCGCTTTCGTGACGAATGCCTTGATGTCCGATGACCACGGAATCACGTCCACTTTTTCGTTATTGAGTTCGCGGACAATATTTTTCACGCGCTGGCCGCGCATGCCGACGCACGCGCCGACCGGATCCACTTTCGGATCGCGCGAATAAACGGCCATTTTAGTGCGGAAACCGGGTTCACGCGCGATGCCTTTGATTTCAATCGTGCCGTCGTTGATTTCCGAAACTTCAACTTGAAAAAGTTTGATGATGAAACGCGGATCGGCCCGCGACAAAATGATTTCCGGCCCGCGCGCGCCATCTTCGACCGCTTTGACATAGCAGCGGATGCGTTCGCCCACTTGATATTCCTCGGTCGGCACGCGTTCGCGGTTTGGGAGCAGCGCCTCGTATTTGCCCAAGTCCAAAATCACGTCCGTACGTTCAAAACGGCGGACTGTGCCGCTGATGATTTCACCAACGCGGTCTTTGAACTCCGCAAAAATGAGTGATTTCTCCGCCTGCCGGATTTTTTGCATCAACGCCTGCTTGGCAAATTGCGACGCGACACGGCCGAAATTGGTGGGCGTGACTTC
>DASQOZ010000015.1:0-75482 GCA_035644195.1 Candidatus Methylomirabilota bacterium
CCCAAACCAACCAACAACAAAACAAACGAAAGGAAAATAGTATGGCAAAAGACCAGACCCGGAGGATTCAACCCTCCATCATCCAATCCGACCGCGACGCGCTCGCGGCCATCGCCGGCATCACCGGCTACACGCCCGCCAACGCGGCCTACACGCTGACCAAGCTGCAAAACGCAGGCGGCGCGATGGACACCGCGCAGGAAACCGAAACGCAAAAACAGGCCGACGCCGACTCCGCGCGAGACGACGCCACCGCCGCCGAATGGGATTTTCACAATGCCATTCTCGGCGCGAAAGACCAGGTCAAGGCGCAGTTCGGTGCGGACTCGAACGAATGGCAGGCGCTCGGCCTGACCAAGAAATCCGAGTTCGCCAAGCCCTCGGCCAAGGCGCAACCCGCCGCCGCACCGGCGAAATGAACTGAAACACCACGGCGCGTCAGTTGGAAATTCTGGCTGGCGCGCTGCTTTTAACCACAGATGAACTCCGATTGACGCTGATAATTTTTTTGCGCACACTCGCCATGAAATGGCTGCGACTCGACAACTAAAACTGCCAAAACTGGGCACCAAACTGAAAAAATGGTGTGAAAAATGCACACAGCCGACGACACAACACTTTGACGTAAATCCAAGCACAAATTTTAACGCCATTTGCACACACAAGCCCAATATACCATGCGTTGCCAAAGAGAATCACACTGCCGTCATATGTAAATTTAGACGCCTTAAAATGGCGCTTTTCTTATCTGTGAACAGCTATGAGATCGGATTTTTTGACGAAAAAAGCGCGGTCATTGCTGATGTCAAAAATTAAATCGCGAAGAAAGTCATTCGTAATAAATCACGCGATCTTTCCGTCACGCGAACATTGCGCTCGCAAGGCTGGCATGTGTTGCGGATTTGGGAACACGAGCTTTCGCGCAAGAACGAAACTCGGCTTGTCCAGCGCATCAAGCGCGTTCTTCAATCCAACGTCTGCCGATAGCGTTTGATTCCAATCGCCAGCATCCCCCAACAGTGCTTGCCAAGTTGTAGTTCAAAAGCTACATTGTGGCGGTGCTGGTCACGCCAAAAGAAATCGTTGTGTTCCGTGCCAACGCCGGTCACGCGCCATTTGAAGTCTGGCTCGATGATTTGAACGACAAGCGTGCTATTGCACGAGTGCTCGCACGGTTGGCGCGTGTGCGACAGGGAAATTTGGGTGACTGCAAACCGGTTGGCGAAGGTGTGTCCGAATTGCGCGTGGATTACGGTCCGGGCTACCGGATTTATTTTGGGCAGCAAGACCGGGCATTGATTGTTTTGCTTTGCGGCGGCGACAAACGGACGCAAGAACGCGACATCCGGCTGGCAAAACAGTATTGGCACGAATTTAAAGCGAATGAATTATGAAAACCGTGAGTTACAAAAAAATTCTGAATGACAAATTGAAAGACCCGGAAGTGGCGGCGGAATATCTCACCGCCAGTTTTGAAGAAGGGCCGGAAGTTTTTCTCGTTGCGTTGCGTGACGTGGTGGAAGTTCAAGGCGGCGTCGCACGCGCGGCACAATTGAGCAAGTTGAACCGTGAAAATCTGTATCGAGTTTTTACCCGCAACGGCAATCCGCGTTTGACGAGCTTGAATTCCGTGCTTTCCGCACTGGGATTGAAAATTACTTTTGCGGCGGCTTGAATTTAATCCAACGTCTGCCGGTAGCGTTTGATTCCAATCGCCAGCATCACGACGAGGAACAGCACAAATCGGTTGACCAGAATTTGCATCGGTAGTAAATTCCTACCATGACAATCGTCCATATGTCAGAGAAAGGCCAAATCGTTGTGCCTAAAAACATCCGAAGCCAGCATGGATTTCGGAACGGCAGCGCTTTTGCCGTCCGTGAAACCAAATCTGGCGCATTGGTGCTTCGTCCAATTGAAAAGGCGCGAAAAAAAGACCTCATTGATATGTTGCTGGAATTGAAAGGCCTCGAAATTCCAGAAATGCACTTTCATTGCCCGCCGCGCCTGTAATGTTTTTGCTGGACACCAACATCGTTTCCGAAACATCCAAACCACAGCCGAACGATAATGTGGTCAAATGGTTGCAAGCGCATCGCAACGACTGTGCTTTATCGGCAATTACAATTGCGGAAATGCGGCATGGCATTGAACGGTTGCCTGAAGGGAAAAGAAAAACGACCTTGGAAAAACAATTCGACTTTTTGGTGGAGGATTACGCGGAACATTTTTATGAATTTGACGGCGCGGCGGCTTATGAATGGGGACGATACGTTGCAGAACTTGAAGCCGAATATGGCGCGGACTGGTGGAAACGGTTTGATTTGCGCGACACCCAAATCGCAGCCATTGCACGCGAATACGGCCTGATTGTAGCGACCAGAAACGTTGACCATTTTCCTTTTTGCCAGACCAAAAATCCGTTCGTGTAAAATTTTTAATCCAACGTCTGCCTGTATCGCTTGATTCCAATCGCCAGCATCACGACCAGAAACAGCACAATGGGCAAGACTTCCGGCGCGACTTCCACGATGCCATTTCCTTTCAGCAAAATGCCGCGCACGATGCGCAGAAAATGCGTCAACGGCAGCACTTCGCCGATGTCTTGCGCCCAATCCGGCATTCCGCGAAACGGAAACATATAGCCGGAAAGCAAAATATTCGGCAGAAAGAAAAACATTCCCATCTGCATCGCCTGCCGCTGGTTGCGCGCGATGGTCGAGAAGGTGATGCCCACCGCCAGATGCGCCACGATGAATAAAAACGCCAGCGCCAGCAGCAACGGCACGCTGCCCACGATCGGCACGTCGAATAAAAATTTCGCCGCCGCCAGAATCAAAAACACCTGCACATAGCCGACGAAAATGTATGGCACGATTTTGCCGATGATGACTTCGCCCGGACGCAACGGCGTCGAAAGCAAATTTTCCATCGTGCCGGTCTCCGTTTCGCGCGTGATGGCGAGCGTCGTGATGATGACCATCGTCATCGTCAGCACCACGCCCATCAAGCCGGGCACGATGTTGTATTGCGTGATGGCTTCTGGATTGTAGTGTTGATGCGTGACGAGATTGAATGGCGTCGGCGATGCGCGCAATTTCGTCAGCGGGCCAGTGAGGTCGCGATTCAAGACATTTGCGGCAAGTGAATTCACGGCGGAAACAGCGTAGCCGATGGCCATCGGATCGGTCGCATCGGCCTCGAGGAGCAAATCTGGTTTTTCGCCGCGCAACAATTTACGCGAGAAATCCACGGGAATTTCCACGGCGAATTGGACTTTGCCTTGCGCCAGAAGTTGTTGGATTTCCGCTTCATTTTGCGGCTCGCGCATGATGTCGAAGTAACTGCTGTTGCGCATCGCATAAATGATTGTGCGCGAAAAGATGCTGTTGTCGGCGGAATAAACGGCAGTCGGCAGATGTTTCGGGTCGGAATTGATGGCGTAGCCGAACAGGACGAGTTGAAGCAGCGGAATCCCGATCATCATCGCGAACGTCAGCCGGTCGCGCCGCATTTGAATAAATTCTTTTGCGACAATCGCGCAGAACCGCCGCCAGTTGAACTCGTGCGTTTTCACAGACGATGCGAGCTTAACGCACCCGCCGCCGCTTCGCCGCAAAATTTGTTGCAGGTTTTTTGTGGCCGGCCGCGCAAGCTGTTTTCCGGCGAGCCAGCTATTGACGGTTCTGATAAAGCGCGACGAGCGCCGCGCCGATGGCCTGTGACAAATCGCCCAAAACTGCGGGAACAATTTTGACCGTGCCGCGTTGCTGCGGCCAGAGATAAGGCACGGCGGTCTCGCGGATGATGCGCAGGTAACGCTCGCGAAATTCCGGCGTGGTGCATTCGTGATCCATCAAGCCGCCGCCGATGACCACGATGCCCGCGTCCAAAGTCATCGTCAAATCGGCGACCATCAAACCCATGACGCGCGCTTGAAAATCAAAAATTTCCAACGCCAGCGGGTCGCCTTTTTGCGCGCGGGTGCGGAGTGAAAGCGCTTTTTCCTTCGCGGGCGCGGTGGACTTGGCGAGTTCGTGGTCGGGATATTTTGAAATTTTTTCCGCCAGCAATTGCGGCAGGCCGGAAATGGTCGTGTAAGCCTCGTAACAGCCCCAGTCGCGTCCGCAGCCGCAGGTGAACGGCTTGATGCCGAGCAGATGCAGCGGCGCGGCGGCGTGGCCGGTTTCCAGACCGGCGAGCGTGTCGCCATCGAGCGGCAGACCGCTTTTATCCACGAACGCGCAGCCGAGGCCGGAGCCGGGCATGAGCATCATCACGGAAATTTTTTTGTCGCCGCGCGCGAGCCGCGCTTCCGCCACGCCGCCATAATTGCCGTCGTTGCCGACAACCAGCGGAATCGTGCGGCCAGTTTGTTTTGCCAGCGCCGCGCTGTAATCCGCATAAACATTCCAGCCGCTGAAGCTCGCGGGCAGGTTCGGCGTTTTGCCGAACACGCCGTAGCTTTCATACGGTCCAGGAATCGCGAGGCCGACGCCCTGAATCTGCGACCAGTCGAGCTTGTTCTGCGCGAGAAATTCCGTGATGCCCGCAATCCAGCCGCTGATGACGGCGTTGCGTCCTTTTTCTGAACTGGTCGGGCGTTGAAGAAGTTTCGTGGAGACGGCCTCGCCATTTTCCCAGACGGCGGAAAATTTGGTGGTTGTCGCGCCGCTGTCCGTGCCGATAAAGATTTTTTTGCTCATGCTTAAGCCCGTTAAATTGCGGACAACTTTTTCAAAGGCAAGAATTATTCGTCAGCTTGCAGTTTTCCGCAGATTTGCTAGGTTCTTTTCCATGAGCACGGTTGCAGAAATTGAAGAGGCGATTGAGCATCTGCCCGCAAGTGAATTGCGGCGGTTGCGGGAAAAGTTTTTTTCTCGTCCGATTGCCGCGCCGCTTGTCAAACCAAAGACCGGCGCGGAACTGGCCGAAATTTTGCCAAACCGGTTCCATCTGCGTCCCGCCGAAGCTGACGCGCTGGCCGCTGAAATGAACAGCGCCAGAAAATCGCCGCCGCAACCTTCGGCATGGGAGTAATCCTCGACAGTTCGATTCTCATCGCCGCCGAGCGCAAGCGGTTTGACTTGGCGCGATTTCTTTCGGCGCATCCGCGCGAATTGTTTTTCATCACCACCATCACTGCGTCCGAATTGCTTCACGGTTGCGCGCGGGCGGGCGATGCCGGCATCCGCGAACGGCGGACAAAGTTTGTTGAAGATGTGCTGCAAGATTATGCGGTGTTGCCGTTCAATCTGGCTGAAGCGCGGGAACACGCGCAACTTTGGGCGGATTTGGAAATCAAAGGAACGCTCATCGGCGAACGCGATTTGCTGATTGCGTCCATTGCGAAAGCCACCGGCCATTCGCTGGCGACATTGAATCGGAATGAGTTCGCGCGGATTCCGGGATTGGCGCTGATAAATGTCGGCGCGTTCACTTTGCCTTGATCCGAAACTCGTTTGCCTCGGCGTATTCTTCCGGCAGACTTCCATTCCGCATGACTCCGTCCGAAACATTTTCAAATTTGCTGCGCAGCAAAACACCCGTGCTGTCGCTCGCGCCGATGCAGGATGTGACGACGCTCGAATTCATGCGCGTCGTCGCGCGTTACGGCGGGCCGGATGTTTATTGGACGGAATTTTTCCGCGTCCACGCCGTCTCGCATCTGGAAAAATGGATCCTCAAATCCATCACGGAAAATCCGACCGGCAAACCAATCATCGCACAACTCATCGGCAACGACATCCCCGCGCTCGTGCGCGCGGCGAAGGAGTTGCAGCAATATCCCGTCGCCGCGATTGACCTGAACCTCGGCTGTCCCGCGCCGATTGTTTATCGCAAATGCGCGGGCGGCGGACTCTTGCGCGAACCGGAGAAAATTGACGCCATCCTCGGCGCGCTGCGCGACGTGGTGACGATTCCGTTCACAGTGAAAACGCGGCTCGGTTTTGAATCGCCGGAGGAATTTGACGCGCTGTTAAAATTGTTTGCGAAACATCCGATTGACTTGCTCACCGTCCACGCGCGCACGGTCAAACAAATGTATCGGCCCGGCGTGCGCTACGATTTGATCGCGCATTCGGCAAAGGAATTGAGATGTCCGGTTTTTGTGAATGGAAATGTCCACAGCGCAGCGCAGGCGCAGGCACTGGTCAAAGATACTGGTGTCCGCGGATTGATGATCGGGCGCGGCGCGATCCGCAATCCGTGGCTGTTCGACCAAATTCGTGCGCAATTTCGTGGCGAGAAAATAAAATTACCGACGGGTCGTGACGTTTTGAATTACATCCATGAATTGTGGGAAAACGAAATCATGCCCGGCGTGAAGGAATCGGCGCAGGTGATGCGGATGAAAAAATTCATGAACTTCATCGGCGACGGCGTGGGCGAAAAATTCCTGCACGAAATCCGCCGCGTGACGACCACGGCGGATTTTTTCCGCGTCTGCAAAAATCATCTGGCCCACGACGAGCCGATGACGCTAGAGCCGGTTTCTATTTCGGAGGCAGCTTTAGATTTGCCAGCCGCGTTTTGAGATTTGGGTTCGGCGGCTCGTAATCGTGACGGCTGCGTTCCAACGCTGGACGAATGATTGCAGCGCGAACATCAATTTCCTTTTTCCACAATTCTTTCCAAAGAATTTTTGTGTTCACGAGCATATCGCCGCGAGCCGTTTCTTCGTCAAATTTTGGGCGATACAAGTCCACTGCGTTTTGAAGATGCCCGGCAAATTCTTCCTCGGTCGGATGGCCGGTCTGTTGAATGACCATTTTGAAAGCCTGAACGTCTTTCGAGTCGAGCCGTTGCAGCTTGCTGACCAGCACGTCCCACGGATGTGGAAAAATAAAAAGATGTCCGTGACGTTTGACCTGGATTGAACGCGCCAGCCAGTCCGTCGTCGTGCGAAAAGCGAGGTGATCGCAGACCTGAATATAAAAATCGCTCTGTCCTTTCGCCCAGCCTTTTTCCTCCACGATTTTTGTCACCAAATCATAAGCATCTTCCGTCGGGGAAATGTCAATGTCCTCGCTCAAGAAAGATTTCTCGACGAGCAATTGCAGCGGCGCGGAGCCGAAAACGGTGAGTTCGAGGCGCGGCGAACGCGGCATGGCGCGCGCCAGTTCGTCAAGCCTTTGCCCGGCGTTCCCGTTCCAGTCTAAATTTTTTTCCGCGTATTCCATGAACAGCTTGGTCAATCAATCTTGGCAGCACTTCGTAATCTGCCGCGAGCCTGCGGCCCAGCGCGACGTCGCGGGGCGTGAGCTTGCCCGCCTCCTCGCGCAGCAAAATCCGCGCGGCGATGCGCGACTTGCGCCAGCAGGTGTCCAGACGTGGTTCGCCCTTCTTCGGCATGATTAGTGGATAACGCAACCGCGCCGCGCCGTCAAACCGAAAGCCGCGCAGAGTTGTTCAGCGCGATTGACGCGGACTTGGCAATTGTGGAAGATGCGCAAATGGCCTCGATGCCAAAATCCAAATCGGAACGGGCATTGCTTGTCTTCGGCATCCTTCTTTTGCTGGTCGGACTTTCTTACGGCCTTGCAGACTGGCGCGGCAACAGCGCGTGGGAAAAATACAAACGCGAATGGGAAGCCAAAGGCGAAAAATTTGACTTCAAGGATTTCGTTCCAAAGCCAGTGGCAGACGACCAAAATTTTGCGCTGACGCCGATTATTGCAAGCAGTTATGAATACATTTTGGATAAAAACGGGCACCGAATAATTCCACAAAACACAAACGTCATTGATCGGTTGAGTCTGAAAATATTTGACGAATATTCTTCAGACAATCCGACCAATGGTTATTGGGCAATTGGAAGAAAAACCGATTTGAAGGCCTTTCAACTTTACTATCGGACACTGGCCGCAAAGACAAACGAGTTTCCGATTGCATCACAACCGCAATCGCCCGCCGCCGACGTTTTGCTGGCCTTGAGCAAATACGATTCAACAATCGAAGAATTGCGCGTGGCAAGCCGGCTGCCGGATTCACGATTTCCCTTGAATTACGAGGCTGATCCGCCCGCAATCATTTTGCTGCCACACTTGGCGGGCTTGAAATATTGCAGTCAAGTCCTGCAATTGCGAGCCGTTGCAGAATTACAAAACAATCAAAGCGACAAGGCTCTGGCCGATGTAAAATTGTCTTTGCGATTGATCGATTCCATCCGCATCGAGCCGTTTTTGATTTCACATTTGGTGCGGATTGCGATGGTTCAAATCACACTTCAACCAATATGGGAAGGGCTGACGGAACACAAATGGTCGGACGCGCAATTGGCGGAACTGAATCAGGAACTGGCCAAGCTGGATTTTTTAACGGATTACGAATTCTCAATGCGCGGTGAACGGGCAAATTCGATTGCGGGTGTTGACCATCTGCGGCGCAAGCGGGATTTTCAGGAGATGATCAATATTGACTCGATGGACTCGGATACGTCCGGCATAGATCGGGAAACACCATTTTCTCAACAATTGGCTGGGATTGCTTATCATTTAATTCCAAGCTCTGTCTTTTACCAAAACGAATTGGCTATTGCACAGATGCACCAGCAATGGACTCTACAATTCGTTAATATCGAACAAAGACTTGTTTTGCCCGAGATCACAACAAATTTTTCCAATGCCATTGATAAAATGCGGCAGCATTGGTCGCCAAATAATATACTTGCTCTCATAATGCTCCCTGCCGTTGGCACGACGGTCAGAAAATACGCCTGCGCCCAAAGTTCCGTTGACATGGCGCGCGTCGCCTGCGCGCTGGAGCGTTATCGTCTTGCGCACGGCGAATATCCTGAAACGCTCGACGTGCTAGTGCCGCAGTTCATCGAAAAAATTCCGCGCGACATCATCGGCGGCCAGCCATTGCATTATCGCCGCACCGATGATGGAAAATTTCTGCTTTATTCCGTCGGCTGGAATGAAACTGATGATGGCGGCGTGATTGTCTTTAGAAAAGATTCAAAAACTTCCATTGACAATGTGCAAGGCGATTGGGTCTGGAAAAATTGACGCCCAATTCTCACTTCACCTTCATCCAAAACTCGCTCGCGTCCCTCATTTTTTCCAGATTGCCGCCGTTCTATTCGCGCGAGTCTCCTTTGAGCAGCGTTAGAAATTGTTTCATCGCGGGCGACAGGACTTTGTTCTTTTTGTAAACTGCGGCAAGTGGGCGATAAAAATCACCATCTTCAATCGGCAATGCGGCGAGCGTTTGCTTGGCGATTTCCTGTCCGATGGTTCCGAGCGGCACAATGGAAATGCCCGCGTCAATCTCCACGGCGCGTTTGACGGTTTCGATGTTGTCGAATTCCATCACGTTGTTGACGGTGATGCCGTATTCGCGAAGGATTTTATCGAGTGCCTTGCGCGTGGGAATGTCCGGCTCGAAGCCGACAAATTTTTGGCCGACCAGCGATTTGAGCGCGACGCTTTTTTGTTTCACGAACGGATGTTGCGGATGGCAAATGAGGACGAGCGGGTCTTTACGCAACGGAATGGTTTCCAATTTCGGATCTTTCGTCGGATAAGCGACGAGCCCCAAATCCACGACGTTGCCGAGCACGTCGTCATAAACCTGATTGGCGCGGCGGTATTCGACGTGGACGTTCACGGTCGGATACGACTTCATGAATTTTTTCACATACGGCGGCAAATCGTGCAAGCCGATGGAATAAATCGTGGCAAGACGGATCGTGCCGGAGATGATGTCCTTCAATTCCTGCAATTTGCTGTGGAGCGATTCGTAGGTCTGGATGATTTGCTTGCTGTAATCGTAAAGCACCTGGCCTTCGCGCGTGAGGCGGAATTTTTTCTTGCTGCGTTCGATGAGCAGGGATTTGAACGTGCGTTCCAGCGCGCTGATTTGCTGGCTGACGGCGGATTGCGTCACGCCGTTGATTTGCGCGGCTTTGGTAAAACTTTCCGTTTCCGCCAGATCGCAAAACACTTTGAGGCTGTCAATTTGCATAATTCATTAAATAAAAAATTGTTCAACCGTCAATGATTGCCTGTTTCACTTTTGCCAGCAAATCCGCGCTCGTGAACGGCTTGCGCAACGAATTGGTGCCGGTTTGTTTTTCCGCGCCCAAATAACCGCTCATGCAAATCAGCTTGACGGTCGGCGCCAGTTGCCGGATGCGATCAATCAATTCGCGTCCGCCCATGCCCGGCATCACCAAATCCGTGAGCACCAGATCCACGTTCGGATCGCCGCGTGATAAAATGTTCAGCGCGCGCTGGCCGCTGCTGGCCGTCAAAACTTTGTAACCGTAATCGGTCAAAATGGTTTCCGTCATCGTCAACAACATATCCTCGTCGTCCACGACCAAAACAGTTTCCGCGCCGTGCAAATCCGCCGGCTTGTTGCCGACGGCATCGCTGATCAATTGCTTTTCCGCCGGCAGATAAATGCGCGCCGACGTGCCGTGGCCCGGCTGGCTCGAAATCGCCACGCCGCCGCCATGATTGCTGATGATCCCATAAACCAGCGCAAGGCCGAGGCCGCGATGCCCTTCTTTTTTCGTCGTAAAGAACGGCTCAAAAATTCGCGGCAAAACGTCCAGTTCGATGCCGCCGCCGCTGTCGGCGATTTCCACGCACACATAGATGCCCGCCGCCAGCCGCACGTTGCAATCCTGCGCGGGCGCGGCCAATTCAACGTTGTGCGTCTGCACCGTGATCTGCCCGATGCCTTTCGGCAGCGATTCAACCGCGTTCTCTAAAATTTTTGTCAACGCCTGCTGCACCTTCGCTTCGTCGAACCGCGCGGTGAACATGGATTTTTCCAACTGCAATTTCCATGTGACATTCGTGCCGTGCGCGTTCCGAAAAAAATCCACGCAACGGTTGACGATGATGTTCAGGTTTCCCGCCGGCGTGCGGGGTATTTCCTTTTCCTGCCGGCTGAAAATTTGCAATTCGTTTGCGATTTCCGCCGCCGCCGCCGCCGATTTTTCCACCTCCATCAGCGAATGCCGCCACGGATGCCCCGGCTCGGCCTTGCTCAATAAAAATGACGTGTGCCCGAGAATGCTTGTGAGCGCATTGTTGAAATCCAGCGACACCGTCCGCGCCAATTGCAGCGCGCAGTCCAGTTTCTGCTTGAGGATCAAACCATTCGTGTCCACAACAGGCTTCGCTTCAGCCGCCGCCGGTTGAATGGGCGATGCCAGCGGCACTGCGGGCGCAAGAACTGATGGATTTTCGTCACTCATTCGCTTTTCTAATATATCAAGCGTATGACTTTTTCCTTAAATATCAAGGAACAGTCACAAAGGGTTTTGGAAGCAACTCTCGCACCGAGAATTCATAAATCTTATTCAATGTTTGCGCCCGAATACAATTCCGCAAAATTTTTAATCAACGTCGCTCCCGCTTTCCCAACGCGCTCCGCCGTTTCCAAAACTTCCGCGTGCGACAATTTTTCTTTGCTGATGCCAGCCGCCAGATTTGTGACACAGGAAATCGCCGCGACGCGCATTCCGCATTGCTGCGCGACAATCGCTTCCGGCACGGTGCTCATGCCGACGGCATCCGCGCCGAGTTTTGCGAATGCGCGGATTTCCGCTGGGGTTTCATAGCTCGGCCCGCTCACAGCCAGATAAACACCGCGTTGCAATTTTAGTTTGGAAATTTTTCCAGCCTTGAACAAAACTTCGCGCAATTTCTTGTCGTAAGTCTCCGTCAAATCTACGAATCGCGGCAAACCTAGAATGTGAGCGCCGCGCAGCGGGTTTGCTCCGATGAAATTGATATGGTCGGTGAGAACCATGAAATCGCCCGGGCGGAAATTTTTATTGATGCCGCCCGCTGCGTTCGTCAAAAGCAAATCTTTGATGCCGAAGGCCGCTAGCGTGCGCGTGGCGAAGGTGACGCGTTCCATTTCGTGGCCTTCGTAAAAATGCGCGCGGCCGCTCAAGACCAGCACCGGCGTTTTGCCCAGATGGCCGAAATACAATTCGCCCGCGTGGCCGCTGACGGTCGGTTTGGGGAAGCCGGGGATTTTGGCGTAAGAAATTTTTTCCCCGCGCAGTTCCGTCAGCCCGTGGTGAAAACCGCTGCCGAGCACGATGGCGAGCGTCGGGCGCAGCGGTGAAATTTTTTTGAGGTGCGCGGCGGCGGTTTTGGGATTTGGCAAATCCATTTAATTCAGTCTAATCTTCAATAGCTAAAAGCCAATAAAATGTCTTCCAAAACAAAAGACGAAAAGAAATTGATTCGCCTCATCAGCGCCTATGCTGACATTAAAAATTCAATTCGCACTGGCCAATTATTGATGTCAGGAGTCCCTGATGAAATTTTTGAAGATATTTTCTTGTCGTTTGTTATGTCTTATGGACGGCCATTCAAAGAAAGCCAGGGAGTCGGCTGCATAATTTGCGACTACCCTAATTATCCAACTTTTGGAGACTCTGAAATGCCAGTGCGTCATTCGCGGATGATAGATTTGAGAGACAAATTTCTTGCCCACAGCAGCGCAGAAGGAACGAGAATTTTGATAACTCCTCCAAATGTTATACCTCCGCTTGGCGGAGTAATTTCTCTTCATTTCAGGCTGGATATTGGAAAGCGCGAATTTGGAGACATCAGATTTGTAGAATGGCTTTTAGAACTACCAAAGGGATTTTATTTCCAACTACGAGCTGATATTACAAACCAATTGCAGAAAGTGTTTGGTTCTGGAAGTGATTTAAAACAGGCATTTGAATTGGCGACCGGCCACGAAAATTTCCAGTGGAAATAATCGCGAATCTTCATTTCCATTTGCTGTGTCTGGAGTTGTGAGATCGCGTTGACCATTCCAAATTGTCCACGCGGTTATTGGATCGGTTGCGGTCTTTGTGATTGACCACCTCGTGTTTGTCGCTCGGTTTGACAAGGAAAGTTTCAGCGATGATGCGATGCGATAACTTGGTAATTTGTTTGCTGTTTTTCATGAATCCGACATGCAGATAACCGTTATGTGCAACTGTTCCTCCGACGGTTTTGCAGTCATATTTTCTTCTGAATCGTCCAAACGTAGAGGCTTCATATAGTGGAAACTCTTTAATTATTTTCCACTCTTCACGCGCCGCCGCATTAGGCGTTTCGGATTCGACAATGCGGAAAAATTCAAGTTGCATTTGATTTATTGGCTCGTGGAGTTTCTTTGTTCAAATTGCCCGACTTGATTTCCTTCGCCGCTGCATTACTATACTTTCCCTTTGATTATGGAATTGAACAATGACGAAATCCGCCGTTACTCGCGGCACCTGATTCTGCCCGAAGTCGGTCTGGCTGGCCAAAAGAAAATCAAGGCCGCGAGCGTCCTGTGCATCGGCGCGGGCGGTCTCGGCTCGCCCATCGCCATGTATCTCGCCGCCGCCGGCATCGGCAAAATCGGCATCGTGGATTTCGACACGGTGGATTTTTCCAACCTGCAACGGCAGATTCTCCACACGGACGCGGACGTGGGCCGTTCCAAGGCCGAATCGGCCAAGGAAACCATCCGCGGCATCAATCCGCATTGCGAAGTCGTCATCCATAACACGCGCATCTCGTCCGAAAACGCGCTCGACCTCATCCGACCTTACGACATCGTCGTGGACGGCACGGATAATTTTCCGACGCGCTATCTCACGAACGACGCGTGTGTGCTGCTCAAAAAGCCCAATGTCTATGGCTCGATTTTCCGATTCGAGGGGCAGGCCAGTGTCTTTGCGCCGCATCTCGGCGGACCGTGTTATCGCTGTCTCTATCCTGAACCGCCGCCGCCCGGCATGGTTCCAAGCTGTGCGGAAGGCGGCGTGCTCGGCGTGCTGCCCGGCATCATCGGCTGCATCCAGGCAACGGAAATTTTGAAGCTCGCCATCGGCAAAGGAAATTTGCTCGTCGGCCGATTGCTGTTGTTCAACGCGCTCGACATGAAATTTCGCGAATTGAAATTGCGTCGCGACCCGGCGTGTCCCGTTTGCGGCGATCATCCGACGATCAAGGAATTGATTGACTACGAAGTGTTCTGCGGCATTGAGCCAACGAAGGAAGATGAAAATCCCGACGAAGTGACCGTGCAGGAAATGAAGAAGGCTTTGGACGATCCAAAACTCGGCATCAAGATCATTGACGTGCGCGAACCGTTTGAATACGAAATCGCGCGCATCGAAGGCGTGCCGCTCTTGCCCATGAGCGAGTTGCAGCAGCGTTTCACCGAACTCGACCCGAACACGCAGTATTATCTG
Source organism: Candidatus Methylomirabilota bacterium (assembly GCA_035644195.1). GTDB lineage: Bacteria > Verrucomicrobiota > Verrucomicrobiia > Limisphaerales > UBA11358 > UBA11358. The sequence goes on from DASQOZ010000015.1 coordinate 14,222, forward strand.
CTCTGCAAAGTCGGCGCTCGCTCGCATTCGGCGGTGGAATTTTTGCGCGAGCAGGGTTTCAAATACGTGAAGAACGTCAAAGGCGGCACGAACGCATGGTCGGATGAGATTGACCGCAACGTGCCGAGGTATTGAAAATTGTTGAAAAAAAGATGCCGTTTGGCAGTTTGGCAAATTTTCCATTGACACCTTTGCAGAAAGCGCAGATAAGAGTGTCATGAAAACGATTCAAAAAGTTGTTTTTCTAATCAGTGTTCTTCTACTGGCAACGAACTCGTATGCTGGCCGCTGGCTTACCAAAGACCCGATTGGATTCATGGAGCGTGACCCGAAACCGACAACGCCTATCGCCGCAGTTGCGCCAAGCGTCCCAGAAATTGCTGGACCGCAATTGACGTTTTCCGACATTCAACAACAAATCAATCTCTATGACTACGTCGGAAATAATCCCATAAATCGTATTGACCCATTGGGATTATGGTGGTGGGATGGTGATTATGTTCAATATGGTCTTGGTTTTGGTGGGAGCGGAACTGCGAGTGGATTTTGGAGTGGCTTTGGCGAAGGCTGGTCAAAAGGAGGAGAAGGAGTTGTCAATGATTTTAGTGGCGGGTTGTTTAATAGCCAATCTGGTGCGTTGTATAACTATTTCGATCAACTCGACCAAAACGCGTTTGGCAGCGGCATTAAGTGTGACAGTGCATTCAAATTCGGCAGCAATGCAGGGCGTGTTGCAGAAGGCGCGCTTTTAGCGGCTGGTGCTTTGTATACATACGAAGCAGCGACGGGATTTCGTATTGAGGTTCATGGAACTCACGGCTGGACATATCCGCACTTGCAAGGAATTCAAGGCCCAGGATGGGGTCAAACCATTTGGCGTTTTCCACCACATTAAATTTTGAAGGCTGGGTTGGTAGACGCCATTGCTAAAGTAATTATGAAAAAAAAGGATTACTTGGCGTCCGGCCATTGTTGGAAGATGACTGCGCCCAAAGATTTTAATAAATTTCTGCTCGCTCTTCCAAAAATACTTCCACCAGAATCGGTGTTGTGTATTGAAGCCTGCAGGACCCCAATTCACATCCGAGAATTCCTTTTGACGCGAAAAGCTCCAGTAACTAAAATACTGCCACGAGGAACAATCTTGCCCATATCTGAAGTATTTCACCTAGTTGCTTCCGACGAGAACTTGAAAGATTTTGAAGCGGTCATTTCAGCCTCCGATTCTTCAGGGATTCCAACGCACATTCAAGCCTACAATCGTGAGTCCATCCTTCTCCAATGGTTCGATGCGTCTGCGGACGATCCGCTTTTTATCTCGAAGAAAATACGAGAAGATTTGCTGAAGGAGTTTTGCACACAACTCGGTTCTCATCTTTCTGAAATATGACAATTACAACTGCAAATCAAATTGCGGATATGGTGAGCTTCCGCTTCAATAAACGTCTTTGCGCCTTTGTGTCTCTGCGTTAAATTTTTTCCCAATGACCGATGATCTGCAAAAACGCATTCAAGCCGCGCTCGCCAATCCGCAAAACATGGGCGAGATGACCGGCGCGGATTCCATTGGCACGGTGGGCAACGCCGATTGCGGCGAGATGCTGCGGCTGTGGGTGAAATTCAAGGAGCAGAACGGCAAGCGCGTCATTGACCGCGCGACGTTCCAATCCTTCGGCTGTGAAACGGCCATCGCCGTCGCCAGCCTCGCGACGGAATTGATCCGCGGCAAAACCGCCGAGGAAGCGCTCGCGCTCAAGACCGAGGAACTGGCCGGCGAACTCGGCCCGCTGCCGCCGATGAAAATCCATTGCGCCCAGCTCGTCGAAGGCGCGCTGCGTTCCGCGCTCGCACCACAAAGTGAAACGAAAAAAAAAATTTCTTCGACGCAAACCGTCGGCTCAACCTTGCTCGACAGTTTTTCCAAGCCGAAAGAAGGCGTGAAGTTGACTTTTCTGGATGAGGAAAAAAGGTAGGGCTGCGCTGCCGCGCAGCCGGACGACCAGCAGGTCGTCCCTGCCATTTTCAATTTCCCATGCGAAACCTTTTTGTTACATTTTTGATGATTTGGCAAGGATTGTTTTATGAAAATTCCGATTTTGCATGAGTTCAAAGAATTTGCGATGCGCGGCAACGTCGTTGACCTTGCGGTCGGCGTCATCATTGGCGCGGCATTTGGCAAGATTGTCAGCGCAGTTGTGGACGATGTCATCATGCCCCCGATTGGCAAAATCATCGGCAATCTGGATTTCACAAACCTTTACATTCCGCTCTCGAAGAAAATTGAACAGGCGCAAGCCGCAGGTTCCGCGACAAACGCGGATTACATTTTGCCGCTGGCTGACGCCAAAAAACTCGGGCCAGTTTTTGCGTGGGGCGATTTTCTGACTGTTTCGCTCAATTTCGTTATCGTCGCATTTTGTATTTTTTTGATGATTAAATTGATGAATACACTGGTGAAAAAAGAAGCCAAACCGCCGCTGACGCCGACAGAACAATTGCTGGCCGAAATCCGCGATTTGTTGAAAAACAAATCCACTTAGTCGCCGCGCAATTTTTTCAACGCCGCCAGAGCCGCATCGCTCTCGGCGGCTTTTTTACTTTTGCCGCCACCGCGCGCCAATTCTTTTCCGTCATGCAACACGGCACAAATAAATTGCCGGTCGTGATCTGGTCCTTCGGCAGAAATCAATTGATATTCCGGCGCAACGGGCGATTTGGCCTGCAACAATTCCTGCAACTCGCCTTTTGGATTATCAATTCCAGAAATTTCTGCCAGCGCACCAAAGTCATTCGCAAATTCGCGCAAAACAAATTTGCGCGCGGCGTCAAATCCGCCGTCCAAAAAAATCGCGCCGAGCAATGCTTCAAACGCATCGGCCAAAGCGGAAGCGCGCTCGCGTCCTCCGCTGGTTTCTTCGCCGTGGCTCAATATCAAATGCGCGCCAAGTTCGAGTGAGCGACCATGCACCGCGAGCGTTTTACGGTTCACCAATTTTGCGCGCGATTTTGTGAGCGGGCCTTCGTCTGAATCCGGAAATTTTTCGTAAAGTTCGCGCGACAAAATCAAACCGAGAACGGCGTCGCCGAGAAATTCCAATCGCTGGTTGTGCTCGATTTCTTTACCGCTTTCGTGCGCGACGGACGGATGCGTGAGTGCAAGACGCAGCAAATTTTCGTCGCGAAAATTATATGCGAGACGTTTTTGAAGTTCAGCAAGCGCGGGCACGGGAAATTTATTTTGCTAAATCCAAGAACCTATCCATACACGCATGAAAATCAGAAACTGGATTCCTTGGAACAGGTTTGCCCTCTTGAGCGTAAGCCTCTCCCTGCAAAGAATTAAATTCATCGCTTTCGTTGTTCAAGTTTTGATTTTCTATGGCTTGATAATCATTCCAAATAGCATCAAGGTTGGAAGTCTTCTGTGGATTTGTGAGAATGACTTTCAAAGTAACCACTTCATCACGAACGCCATTTTTTGTGGATTTGTAAAAATCCAAAAATCCTTCACTTGGAACGGAAATTTTGAACTTGGCGATAAAGACTGCGAATTTATCTTTTGCACTCCTGATTCGATTTGTTTTGTCTCTGCGGCTAGTAAAAAAATGAGTGAGCCAGCCACCGATTGCTCCAAAAATAAATCCCATGATGGCTGGTGGTATGGTCGGCATGATTTAAGGTGAAAAATGTAATTTTTATCGCTATTGTTCGTTGTATCGAAGTCGGACAAATCCTTCTGCTGTTGTCTGTCCGTTAGTGTCATGGTTTCTGTAATATCGCCATGCCTGACCGCTGGCCTTGTCGAATATGATTGGAGTAAGGTCTGTTGAATTATGGATGTCAAACTCTGTGGTTGCCGGAGCATTGGTTTCCATGATTGTTACTTCGCCTGTTGCACGATTGCATCGCCATAAGATTTTACCATCTGCGCCTGTGTGGAACTCGTAAGTGTATTGTTTACCGCATCCAGCCAGCAAAATCGTTCCGATTCCAATCATGAATAATGTTTTTGTTTTCATAAGTTAGGTATGATTTTCATGGCATATAAAATTTTCTCATGGCGTTGGCGAAATTATTTCAGCAGCAGAAATTTGTTCAGAAACTTGCGCCACATTTTCATTTTGCACCGCCGGATTCACTCCCTGTTCCAGCAACATCGCCACGTCGCGCTGGACTTCTTCGAGTTGATCCAGCCGCAGGTTCGGGTCGGCAATCGTGAAAATGTCGCCGGTCTTCGGTTGCTCGTAAATGAACACTCGTTTGCCGTCGCGGACGATTTGCTCCTTCACTTTCAAAATGCGTTTGCGTTCGAGCATCACGGCGAGGATGTAACCGGCGGGCGCGTAACGCGGATCATTTTGCCCGATCAATTTTCGCAGCACGGTCTCGGCGGTGTCCTTGTGGATGGCGTCAACGACCGGCGCGGGCGCTTCGTAAATTCCCTGCCAGTGGGAGATGAAACCTTTGCGTTCACGCGCGCCGTTGCTGAATTGATTTTGCCAGCAGGATTCGCAAATGTCCATGCGGCGCAAATTTTCCGTGTGCTCGTCAAAGAGCAGCGTGTGCAGCGATTGTTTGTCGGCAAACGGCTGCGCGCAGGATTCACATGCTGACGCGCGCGATTGAATGTTCCATTCGTTCATAGGCAAAGGATTTTTACACGAATTTCACGAATTGGCACGAACGAAAAAAATTTGCCGAAATGTCTAAATCTCGACGATCTGTTTATATTCCGGAGCGATGACTTCGGCTTTTGGTTTCATCGCGCGCAATGTTTCCGCGTGAGCGAGGCATTGAGATTCTTCGCCGTGGATGCAGATGATTTTTTTAATGTCGCCGGAAATATGTTGGACGTATTGCTTCAATTCATTTTTGTCCGCGTGGCCGGAATAGGTGTCGAGTGAAACGACTTTGGCGCGGACTTCGTGTGGCTCGCCAAAAATGTTCACGGGATTTTTGCCGGACACAATCTGGTCGCCGAGCGTGCCTTCGGCGCAATAACCGATGAACAAAATCAGATTGTTCGCGAAACCGATGTGATTTTTCAAGTGATGCCGGATGCGTCCGCCTTCGGCCATGCCCGATGCGCTGATGATAATGGCCGGTTCTTTCAAATCGTTTAATTTCTTCGATTGTTCGGCGTCGCGGATGTAAGTGAGATTGGACATGCCGAACGGATTTTGTTTCTGCAAAAAATCGTAAGTGGCCTGATTGAAACATTCGGGATGCAGGCGATAAATCTCCGTGGCGTTCACGCTCAACGGGCTATCCACAAAAATTGGCGCGCGCGGCAATTTGCCCGCGAGCGTAAGTTGGTTCAGCACATAAACGATTTGTTGCGTGCGCCCGACGGAAAATGCCGGAATGATGACTTTGCCATTTTGTTTCAACGTGTCGGACACAAGTTTGCAAATGGTTTCATCGGCATCAGTGCGCAGCGCGTGTTCGCGTCCACCGTAAGTGGATTCGATCTGCAAATAATCCACATTTTCCGTTGGCGCGGGATCGCGAAGAATTTCGTCGTTGCCGCGGCCAACATCACCGCTGAAGAGCCAGCGAAATTTCTTCCCGTTCTCGTTAAAATCCAAAATCACCTGCGCCGAACCGAGAATGTGTCCGGCATCGCGAAACGTCACAGTCACGCCATCCACGACAAGAAACGGACGCTCGTAATTGACGGAAACAAATTGCCGCAGCGTTTTTTCCGCATCGGTGATCGTGTAAAGCGGTTCGACGGGCGGCAGATGCTTTTTTGCGCGTTGCTTGGAAACGAACGCGGCGTCTTCCATTTGGATGTGCGCGGAATCCACGAGCATGATGCTGCACAGGTCGCGCGTGGCGAAGGTGCAATGGATGTTGCCGGCGTAACCTTGCTTGACGAGGTTCGGCAGATTACCCGCGTGATCCATGTGCGCATGGCTTAAAACGACGGCGTCAATTTGTTTCGGGTCGAATGGAAAACAACAATTGCGATTGTTGGCTTCTTCGCGATGTCCTTGGAACAGACCGCATTCGAGCAAAAGTTTTTTGCCGTTGATTTCGATGAGATACATCGAACCGGTCGTCGTCCGCGCCGCGCCGAAGAAATGGATTTTCATGGCAAGAAGATGCACGTCCGGTTGGAAAAGTCCAGTTTGCCTCAATGTATTCGCATCGAAAAACGCTATGGACATCCGCCGTCAATCCGCTAGATTTTACGAGATTATGAAATGTGAAACGACTAACAGCATTTTGACTTTCGTATTGGGTGTGGTGATTTTGTTGAACGTGCTTTTCGCCCTGCGAACGATCAATTACACGCGCGAATTCCGGTCGCTTCAAATTCAGGCCGCGCAGGATCAAGCCGTTTTGATGCAAATCCAGCAGATTCAGTCCATCGGCAACGATGCCATGGTTTACAACCAGAAAAATCCCAATCCCGAATTGACGCGCATTCTCCAGGCAGCCCAAACTAAATCCGCCGTCAAATAATAATTGTCATGAACGATTCAAATCCCACGCAGGCCGAACTTTCGGATCAAATCAGCGCGTTGCAGCGGCAAAGTTTTATTTTATTGCTCGCGCTCATTGTGGTCAGCGTCACGCTCGCGACTTATTTATATTACCAGTCCCGCGTTATGTCCAAAACCGTGGACGGCGTCAAACCTCAAGCGATGCAAGTGATTCAAACTTACAAACAAGTCACCGCAAATATAAACCGCCAGCAAATTGAAGCTTTTTTGAATCAAATCACCGCCTATGCTATGGCGCATCCCGAATTTCAGCCGGTCTTGAAAAAATATGGATGGAATCCGCCATCCGCTTCGGCAACCAAAACTGCGCCGGTCAAGAAGTAACCGGCAATTTCAAACCGCAATTCGGGCAGAAATTGGATTCCGGAGGAATTTTAATCCCGCAACTGGCACAATTCAGGTGCGCCTGCTTATGGCGCCGATGAATGATCAGGCTTCGAATGTAGGGAATCCACGTGAAAGCGTAGGCAAAAATAATCACATTATGTTTGTCGTAAAAAATTGCATACAGCAGCAATAACAACGAACCGATAAGGCTTAACCACCAGAATGCTTGCGGAACGACCACTCGTTTCTTTTTTTCAGTTGCATACCATTGCACCAAAAAACGGGAGAAAAAAATGGTGTTGCCCAACCACCCAATGGTAGTCCAAAAAACAATTCGATCTATGCCGAGAAATTTGCCGTCATGCCAAAATAAATTCGTCAGCCAGTCCATAATTTTTAAAAGTTTAATCTGACCTGTTGAAAGCGCAAAGCAGATTACTTCGCCATCAACTTTTCGACTTTCGCCTCCAAATCCGCCGTTCCGTGAATATCGCGGACGATTCCTTTGCGATCCACCAGCCAGGCCGACGGAAGAAAATTCAACGCATAATTTTTGCCGTATTTGTTGTCGCGCCCGCCAAAAAATTGCGGCCATGCTAAATCTTTCTCCTTGATGAATCGTTGCGCCAGATTTGTTTCGTCGTCGAAGTTGATGCCGACAATTTCAAATCCGTCTGCATGAAACTTATCGTAAAGTTTTTTCAAATTCGGAACCATCTCGACACAATGCGGACACCACGTCGCCCAAAAATCCACCAGCACAACTTTATTCGACAACGTCGTCAAATTGACTTCGCGTCCGTCTGTTGCCGTAAATTCAATTGGCAACGATTTTCCGACAACGTCCAGCCGGCGCAACAAACCTTTGCCCACGTCCGTCAATTCTTTCGGCCCGCCGCTGTTGGCCATCAAATCTGCAAGCTCGCGCATTTTGGCCAGATCAGCGCTTTCCGCCACTTCACCCAAAATTTCGTAGCCCGCCGGGCCGCTTGGAAATTCCTTCACCAGCGCGCGACCCGCTTTTTCCAAAGCCGCGTTCATGTCCGCGCCTGAAGCTGACTCCAATTTCAAATCGCGTCCGACCAAATCCAAACGCAATTCATAACGTAATTCCGTCGGTGCGTTCGTATCCGCGATCAGCGATTGCTCCCGCGCCAGCAAATCATTCAGATGGTTGGTCGCGCCCAAATGCACCGCCATCTGCAACGCCTGGATCTCCGTCACGCGCGCCCGCGCCGCGTTCGCGTCATCCGGGAATTGCGCGTAAAAACTCCTCGCCTTTTCGGCCAGTGTTACAGACTCGGCGGCGCGGTGGTCGTCAAATGTCGCAAGTTCCGTTTCCGTCGGTGGATTGGTCATCCACGCCATCGGCGGCGGCGACAATGAAAAATTGGTCAACGATTGCCACGCTTGCGCGGCGGAGTTGGTTTCGGCGGCGCGAATGTTTGCGGCCAAAAAAAAGAAAACGGCGCCAACCGCCGTCAAAAATAATTTTTTCGATTTCATAAAATCCTGCTCTGCGTCTCCGCGCCTCTGCGGTTCAATTCAATTAGTCAACCGCCGGCCACAATTTTTACAATCTCCAACTTATCATCCGCATTCAATTTGCGCTTGGAAAATTCCGACGGCGCGACGGCTTCGCCGTTATGTTCCACCACGACGCTGCGTGGCAACAGTTTTTGCGCGACCAGAAATTCTTCAATCGAGCATGGCAAGTGCGCTTCTGTCGGCTTTCCATTCGCGATGACTTGACTCACGGCAATAATTTCTCCTCGCCTTTGTCCAGCGTCAACGGATTGCCGTTCAACGTGACAATCACTTTGTAATCCTGAATATTTTCACAACGGACAAGCACTGATTTGTCACGCAGCTTGATGGTTTTTTGGTCGCCGACCGCGAACGGCACGCCGTTGATGACGGCCTGGCGCAAATTGCCGATCGCCATGATGCCGGTGAATTTCAAACCTTGCGGCAACACCTTCGGCCCGTAAAGAATTTGCGAGGTCGCCGTCGGCGTTGCAATCGGCGCAAGATTCGCATCTTCATCAAACATTTCCATTTTTCCATTTTTCACCCAGTTCAAAACGTAATCCGTTCCACCGTCGTGCTCCACGGAAATGAGCGTTTTGATTTTTCCGTTCGTGTAGGGATTTTCCAAAATGCGCTTTTGCATTTCAGGCAAGTTTTTCTTCTGCATCAATTTGTAAGCCGTCAATTCGCAGATCGCCTCCACCGTGTCGCCGTCAATCACATGGCTGTCGGGACGATTTTCGTTGATCCATAAATGCGTGTATTCGTGCGCCGCGACGCTCGTCATTTCCTCGCGCGTGCGACCGCTCAACATGATGACTTCGTGCGTGCAACTGCCATCAGACGTTTTGCGCGTGCTGGCAAAACCGAACGCGTGCAGACCATTGCGACCGCCGCGTTCCGACCAATAATCCACATCGAACAATTTCACCGTCACGTCGGTATATTTCAGCGCGAATTGCGGGCCGTATAAATCCACGACCTCGTCGCGCGTTTTTTGGAACAAATCTTCCGTTTGCTCCAAAGTCAAAATGACATTCGTTTTATCGAACTTGCAAATGAACCGGCCGTCGGAAGTTTTGATGTGTCCGTCGCCGTCCTTGACCGGCAAACCGCAAATGGAACAGCGCTCTTTGATTTTTTCGCACTCATCGCAAACGATGCCCCATTTATGTTCCCAAACCTGGCCGGTCAACGGCTCTTTGCCGCAAACGACGCAGTGATAATTAGCTACGGCAGGATTAAAATAATTCGTTTCGCCGGCGGAAAATGCCCAAACCGCTGAAAAGAGAAATAAAATGAATGCCAGCCTGCGCATGGGAATTTTTTACCACAAAGACACCAAGACACAAAGATTCAAAACTCTGGTGGTGACAAACGGATTCATGGAGTGAGAAAATTTGCTTACAAATTAAAACTGAGAATCTTCGCGCCTTTGGGCGGAGAAAAATCCCCAATTTCAGTGGCAAGACCGCTTTTAAGCGCGTCGTCTGCTGTAAACCAAAACTCGTTGTTTCGAAGATGCGCCCACTGTTCATCCGAGAGTTTAAGATGGGATTTCAAAATAGCGTCCATCCTGCCGTCGTCAATTTCGAGAGATTTCAAAACGTCTGCTAATCTGCTCATTGTCATTGCCTGCGGAGCGCATGACGCACGATGAAGCATGAAAGTTGCGTGTCGGCTAACAACGCGTCTTTTCGCTGCAAGAAAGCAAACGGTCGCCATTGATTGCACACAGCCGGAATTATAAACAAAAACATCTATAGGCGCAGCTTTTAGAAAATTATACATTGCCGTTCCATCTGCAATCGTTCCGCCAGTTGATTGAACCAGCAAGTGCAAATGCTTATTCGGCTGAGGTTGTTGAGTAACAACCGCAAAGTTGTTAAAGAATTTTTGCAACGACGCTTGGTCTATCGCGCCAGAGAAAATTCCATAAAAGTCTGGCGGTTGAGGTGGTGGTGCTGGGTTTTGATTTTGTCCGTTCATAATTTTCAGTTGGTTAATAGTTCAGTCAGTTGAAATTTTTTCACATCGTCAACGCCGCGTCCCAATCTTTCCACACCGGTTCGTAACCGAGTTTGCGGATCAATTCCGCCACTTCGCCCGGCGAACGGTCGTCGGCGATCTCAAACTGGCCGGTCGCGTTCGTCGCGTGACCGTTCGTCGCCGCCCATTCGCTCGCGCCGGACGCGAGTTCCACGATCCGTCCGCGCTCGGTTTGATGAATTTTTTCTTTGCCTGCGCCGGTGTAACCGCCCGGTTCAGTATGGCTGCCCGCGCTGATGAGCGTGATGCCGAGCGGAATCAGGCCGTCGCGCAGCCGCGCCGGTTCGCGCGTCGAGAGCACGAGTCCGGCGTCGGGAAACATCAGCCGGAACGCGCACACGAGCTGCACCAGTTCGCGGTCGGCCAGGTGCGTGAGCGGCTGGAATTCACCCGCGCACGGACGCAGGCGCGGCAGCGAGATCGTCACCTGCGCCTTCCAGCAATGACGCAATAAAAAATCCGCGTGCGCCGCGACGCAAATCGCCTCGTAACGCCAGTCCGCCAGACCGAACAATGCGCCGATGCCGAGCCGGCGAAATCCGGCGGCGTAGGCACGCTCGGCGGTTTCGAGACGCCAGTCGAAATTTTTCTTCGGCCCGGCGGTGTGCATTTCGTCGTAAATTTTCCGGTCGTAAGTTTCCTGATAAACGACGAGTCCGTCCGCGCCCGCCGCGACGAGCGGACGATAATCCTCCGTTTCCATCGGCCCGACTTCGAGCGACACGCTGGGAATTTCTTCGTGCATCGCGGCGACGCAATCGCGCAGATAATTGTTCGAGACAAATTTCGGATGTTCGCCCGCGACGAGCAAAATGTTGCGGAAACCATGCCGCTTCAATTCGCGCGCCTCGCGCAAAACTTCCTCGATGGAAAGCGTCACGCGCAGAATCGCGTTGTCGCGCGAGAAGCCGCAGTAGGAACAATTGTTGATGCACTCGTTGGAAACGTAAAGCGGCGCGAACAGCCGGATGACCTTGCCGAAGCGTTGCTGGGTCAATTGCTGCGAGCGAACGGAAATTTGCTCCAGCGATTCCGAAGCTGCTGGAGAAATCAGATTTGCAAAATCGTTCAGCGACAATTTTGCCTTCGCCAGACTTTCGCGGACGGAATTGGCATTCGCGTCCAGCGAACGTTTCACGAGCGACGGCAACGGCAATGAATTAAATTCAGCGACAAAACTCACAAAAACAGCCTAACAAATTTTGGCGTGAAGTCGAGAATGTCAATGATGCGGCGGCTTGGGATTGTTATCCTTGATGCGTTCCATTTCAATCGTTTCCATCGCGGACGACTGGCGCTGGACTTCCTTCTTCAAGCGTTCAAGCAATTTGTCCTGCCCGGTCACCACGTCGCTCAACTGCTCGACCTGATGTTCGAGATGGGCGACATGGCTTCGAGTTTTTCCATCCGCTGTGACATTTCATCTGGCATGGGAAAGATTTTGCCCGCACACCGGCGGGAAGTCGAGGCGAGCTTGGCGTTGCGTTGCGCTTGAAATTTGGAAACACTGGAGCGAGAAAAGATTTTCATGCCACGCAAAACGCCAATTCAAAAAAGTTCGCAGCCGAACGTGATGGTTCTAGGCGTCGGCTCGTTCGCGCACAGCATCGGGCAAACGCTCGCGGATACGGGCGCAAATGTCTCGACTTATCTCACGCGCAATTACGGCCACTTTTCGCCAACGCTCGTCGGGAAAACTTTTTCACGCGATTCATTTTCAAGTCCGGTTCCATTAATTCCTGAAAACAAGATTGATGTCGTCATTCCGCAGTCCATTGACTGGGCATTGCAGCCGTGGGCTAAAGATTTGCTGAAATCTGGCGTCGGAATTTTTTCTCCAACCGGCGAAGCAATGAAAATCGAACGCGAACGCGACTTTGCGCGAGAGCTATGCGCCAAATTCAAAATTCCATTTCCGAAATCGTTTGTCGCACAAAATCGAATCGAAGCCGAAAAAATTCTCGCCAAAAACCCGCAGCCGTTCGTCATCAAAAATCCGCTCTGCTCGCCGACCAGCCCGATCCACACGATTTTGTGCGAGACAGTCGCCGACACGCGCGCGTGGTTGCGGCACGTCAATTACGCCGAAGGCGTTTTTCTTCAGGAATATCTTGGGCGCGCCGAAGCCGGGCACATCGCGCTCGTCAGCGGCGGCGAAATCTATTCGCTCGTCACGAATCAGGAATACAAATACGCGTTCAACGGCAATCAAGGCATCGTTGCCGGCGCGCCACTCGGCGGAATCGTCGAGCGCGACGAGAATGATAAATATGGTCTGGCGCGTGAATTGATTCATCCGTTGAAGCCGTGGCTGCGTGAATCAAAATTCAACGGGCCGTTGCAAGTCACCGCCATTAAGCGCGGCGGCAAATGGCACGTCATCGAATACAACATCCGCATCGGAGTCACGTCCGGCCCGATGATTTTGCGGATGCTGAAAAATCCAGCGGAAATCGTTTTACAAACGGCGCGGAATGAAAAATTAAAACTGGAGTTCAATGACAAATTGAATTTCGGCTGTTCGCTCACGTTGGCCGGTTACGGTTATCCGTTCACGCAGGTGCGCGGACCGCAATTGCCGTTGGAAGTGGACGGCGACTTTGACTGCGACGTGTGGTGGAACGAAGTCGCGCGCGGCACAGATGGAAAATTATTTTCCACGGGCCATCGCATCGCAGACGTAATTGCGCTCGCGCCAAAACTGGACGCAGCGATTGCGAAAGCTTACGCGAACATCCGCAGAATCCATGTCGTTGGCAGTTATTTCCGCACGGATGTCGGTCAAAGTTTGTGGCCGCCGGGAACGGTTTGAAATTCGAAATCTTGACGAATGCTTAAAATCTGATAATCTGATTTTATGAAAGATACGGCAATTTCAGTCACCGAAGCCTCGCGAAATTTCGCGCATTGCGTCAACCGCGTTCATTATCAAAACCGGAGTTTTGTTTTGGTCAAAAATGGCAAGCCTTTGGCCAGACTCATTCCTGAAATCGAAAAAAAATGCACCGGCAGGGAATTGGCCGCTGCACTTTCCAAAGTTGAATTAACTGCCGGCGAGTTTGCTGCATGGAACAGGGATTTGCGCAAAGCGAGAAAGACGTTGAAGCCTCCGGAGGACAAATGGCAATAATCCTCGACGCCGATGTCATCATCCACGGCGAAAAAGGTTTGTTTGATTTGAAACGCTGGCTGGCCTCAACGGATGAACAATTTGAAATCGCAGCAATTACCGTTGCCGAATTGTGGCATGGCGTCGAGCGTGCCAGCGGCGCGCACAGACATCGCCGGGAACAATATATTCAAACGACCATCGAATCGCTTCCCATCGTGGCTTACTCGGAAGAAACGGCTTACGAGCACGCGCGCATTTGGGCGGAGCTTTCCGCGCGCGGAAAAATGATCGGCCTTTATGACTTAATCGTCGCGGCGACTGCGCTTGAACGCGGCAGCAAAGTGGCGACGTTCAACAAAAAACATTTTTCGGCGGTTGCCGGATTAAAAGTCATCGAGCCAAAATAGTTCATGAATTTGAATCCCGAAAATTTTCCGGTGCGGCCGGCATGGACTGAAATTGATTTGGGGAAGCTGCGCCGCAACCTGCAACTCATTCGCGGCGATTTGCCGAAGCACGTGCGCCTGATGGCCGTCGTGAAGGACGAGGCCTACGGCCACGGCGCTCTCGACGTGGCGCGCGTCGCGGTCGAGGAAGGCGCGTGGGGTTTTGGTTTGAGCACGCTCGAAGAGGCGATGACGTTGCGCGATGCGGGCATCACCGCGCCGTTGCTGCTGCTCGGCGAACGGCGCGAAACCGAACTCGAATGGTGCGTCGCGCACAATCTCACCGTTTGCGTGAACGAACCGCACAACGTCCGTGCGCTTGCGAAAATCGCGGCGAACTTCGGCAAACAGATTCCCGTTCACGTCAAAATTCACACGGGCATGAGCCGTTACGGAATTCGCTGGGATGAAGCGTTGCCGCTTATCGAGCAGGTCGTCTCCGAAAAATCCTTATCGCTCGAAGGCGTGATGACGCATTTCTCGCAATCGGATGAAATTGACAAGACGTTTGCGAATCTCCAATTCTCGCGCTTCAACGAAGTGCTGCGCGCAATGGAGCAGCGCAAAATTTCTGTGAAACTGCGTCACACCTGCAACAGCGGCGGCTTCCTTGATTTGCCGCACGCGCATCTGGAGATGGTTCGCGTTGGCATTTTGCTTTACGGCGTTTTTCCGTCGCAGGTTTGCCGGCAAATTCCCGGCATCGAGCCGGTGATGTCCGTGAAAGCTCGAATCGCGGCGATTCAAAAATTGAAACCCGGCGAAGTCGTTGGCTACGGAATGCGTTACACGGCGGCGAGCGAACGGCGCATCGCGATTCTGCCCATCGGTTACGGCGACGGTTTTCCGCGCGTGCGCAACGAAGGCTGCGCGCTCATCCACGGCCAGCGCGCGCCGCTGCTCGGCGGCATCGCGATGGACGCGCTGATGGTGGATATTACGGACATTCCGCAGGCGCAGATGTGGGACGAAGCCGTCATCATGGGCCGGCAGGGCCACGAAGAAATCACCGTGCGCGACATTGCGAAGCTGAAAAATTCCGTGACCTACGACGTGCTGACAAGCTGGCGGCTGCGGCTGCGGAGAAAATCGGTGAATTCCAAAACCGCCGAAAGAATTTGAAGAGCCGCAGTTGGTTTGAATAAACTAGGATATGAACATGATTGAATTGAAAGAGCCGCCGAAAAATATGATTAGTTACGTCAAATGAGCGCGGGCCTTGCGCGAGAGCAGTCCGCTCTTGATTGCCTTAATATTTACAAAGGCACGAAGATTAAACTTTTTCTTCGTGCCTTTGTGCCTTCGTGGTTAAATTGAGCGCGATGAAACTGCTCTTCTCCGAACAAAATTCCGATTACGAGCATTACCAATTCCCTTACGCGATTTGGGCGATGCCGGAGGACGGCGAATCGCCGGTGGATATTTTCAACGCCGGATTTTTACCGTCGTCGCGTAATCTGGATCGATTTTATTTGTGCCGGCAGGTGCGCGTGAATTTGCAGAAGTTCAAGCCGTCGTCGGAAAACCGCCGGATCATCCGCAAAGGCAAAGGCATCGGCATCGAATTGGTTGCGCGCGAAGATTTCGATTACACGCCGGAGAAACGGCAATTTTTCAAAACTTACGCCGACATCAAATTCGGCAACGACGCCATGACGTTCGAGCGACTCGACGCGCTGTTCGCTTCGCCGATCATTTCGCATCTGCTCGTGTTCATAGATTTGGAGACGAACAAGGAAGTCGGCGTCGCCACGCTGTATCTCGAAGGCAAATCGCTCGCGTTTTATTACTACGCGTTTTACGACCTGAATTATTACGCGCGCAATCTCGGCATGTTCATGATGACGTCGGCGGTGGAGTTGTTCTCCGACAGCGGCGTGAAACATCTTTACCTCGGGACATGCTATTCGCAGACGGCGCTTTACAAAACGCAATTCGCGGGTGCGGAATTTTTCAACGGCTTCCGCTGGTCGGACGACATGGACGAATTGAAATTCATCATCAAGCGCGACAAAAAGGAACTCACGCAGCACTTGCTCGAAACGGACGAATTTCGTGAAAAGTTTTACGGCGGCAGCTTGGACAAAATGACCAACGCGAGCGGGTTTCGGGTGAAGGTGAAATAAAAATTACTTCAAATTCTGCGGGTTCAATCCCTTCAAATCTTTCGGCAAAAAGATTCCGTCTTTGCGGATCAATTCGCCATCGAACCACACTTCGCCGCCGCCCCATTCCTTGCGCTGGATCAAAACCATGTCCCAATGAATCGCGCTCTTGTTGCCGTTGCCGCAATCTTCGTATGCCTGCCCCGGCGTGAAGTGCAGCGAGCCGGCGATTTTTTCATCGAATAAAATGTCGCACATCGGGCTTAAAATGTAGGGATTGAAGCCGAGCGAAAATTCGCCGACGTATCGCGCGCCGGCGTCCGTGTCCAAAATTTCATTCAACCGCTTTGTGTTGTTCGCCGTCGCCTTGACGATTTTTCCGTCAACCAATTCAAGCCGGACATTTTCAAATTTCGTTCCGGCGTAAAGCGTCGGCGTGTTGAATTGAATCGTGCCGTTCACGGAAAATTTTGTCGGACACGAAAAAACTTCGCCGTCGGGAATGTTCCGGTCGCCTTTGCACATTTTCGCGCCGATGCCTTTGATGCTGAACGTCAAATCCGTGCCCGGCGATTTCAGATGCACTTTGTCCGCGCGCTTCATCCGCTTTTCTAGCGGAACCATTGCGCGCGCCATCCGCGCGTAATCCATCGTGCAAACGCCGAAATACAAATCTTCAAACGCCTCGGTGCTCATGCCTGCGGCCTGCGCCATGCTCGGCGTGGGCCAGCGCAACACACACCAGCGCGTTTTGTTGACGCGATAATCCTGCACGGGCCGGATGATTTTTGAATACAACTGCATCCGGTCACTCGGCACGTCGGCATTTTCGCTCGCGTTGGCGATGCCGCGAATGGCGATGTAAGCCTGCACGCGTTTCATGCGAAACATTTCGATGTCGCGAATGAGCGCCGCATGATTTTCATTTGTGCCGAGCAACATTTCCCGCGAGACGCGCGTATGGCGCATTTCCACCAGCGGCGTGCCGCCGGCCTCGCGCACGGCGCGGATGAGTTCCACGGAAAATTCATCCGGCACGTCAATCATGTCGAGCAACGCGCGGTCGCCCTTTTTGATTTGGGTGGAATAATTCACGAGCAGTTTGGCCAACTTTTTGTAACGCGGATCGGTCATAAATGTTCGGACAAGTTAAATGAATTTCTGGAATTTGCCACAGAGGAAATTGGAGAAAGCATTTTCCGCAAATTAAATTAGTCGTGAGGCGCGTGCTCGTGGCAAATTACCAATAACGCGGTTAATCCTTTTGGGCCAAGATTCAATTCGTCTCCAATTAAATTTACCCATCGTGCTCTTTCCAATCCTTTTTGCGTCCACTTAATTCCATACGAATTGTTGGCGTCATCAAAGAAAAATTCTTTTAGCCATCCCGCTTCAAGTAATTTTTGGCAAATAGCTTCGATATTAGCTCTCAATTCGGGTTCGTTTGGTAAAGACATAAATTATTTTTAATTACACATCATGGCACTCTCAAAGTTATCGGGTCATATCCAGCGCAAACTATTTTAATGTTGTCACCTGATGAAAATGCCCAGCCTTGTATGTGTCCAATTTCTTTCGCTACCGCTTGAAATCTACCGCCATCTACCACAAATCGAAACTCATTGCCTTTCTGCCCACTGGCGTCGGCAACTGTAATATTCACGCCCAAAGGTTTTTCAGTTTTGTTCTGCAGAGTAAGAACATGGCCGCTGCCAAAAATTGCTTTTCGAAATCCAACACTGATTGCCATCTCTCTCGCTTTAATTGCGAGCGGCTCCATTTGCAATACACGAACTTTGGTCTGCTCCAATTCATTTTTGATTTGTTGAAGTTCGCGCCTTGCAAAGTCGCGCTCATCTGTGACCAACCGAAGTTGAGATGCCAGTTCATCTTTTTCTTTCTGAAATGCCTGCTTCTCTGAAAGGTGCTGTTGTTCCATCAGCACAATTCGGTCTCTCAAAATATTCGAGGAACCATGCTCGTTGATAAGTTTTTCAAGATATGAAAAAGGCCACATAGCCATGATCTGATTTTCCCGACGCTATTCCTGCCGTTTGCATTTGTCCACAAGATTCACATCGGCTTCCAATCAGCGAGTTTTTTCCAATTGCCGCCGTTGCGGTAGGCCAGCTACAAGCGTCACTTCGGCATCGGCGGATTTGTCCACCAATTAAATTTGGTAGGGCGGTGCTGCTGCGCCGCCCTACCGGTTGCGGCTTGTTTCGGTGCGGAATTGTGATAAAAAGATGGCGCATGAAGTTTCAATCCGTCGCCGTATTTGTGGCGCTGCTGTTTTTTTCGGTGGCCGCGCGCGCCCAGACGACGGTGTTCACTTATCAGGGCCAGTTGAGCAACAGCAACGCTCCCGCCAACGGTCTTTATGATTTTCGTTTCCGGCTGTTCGACGTGAGCAGCAATGTCGTCGCCGGACCAATCACCAATTCTCCCGGCGGCGTGACGAATGGACTTTTTTCCGCAACATTGAATTTCGGCAGCGCGGTTTTTGACGGCAGCGACCGATGGCTGGAAATCGCCGTCCGCAGCAACGGAACCGCCAGCGCGTTCATTTCGCTCTCGCCGTTGCAACAAATCACTTCGACGCCTTATGCGATCCGCGCCGTCAACGCGGCGAGTGCGATGGTTTTGGCCGCGCCGCTTCAGGGAACAAATGTCGTTGGAATCATTCCCGTCGCGAATCTGCCGTCCAATGTCACGTTCCTCAACAGCAACCAGACGTTCACTGCCGCAAATACTTTTTCCGGCGCGATGACGGCTACGAATGCGGCGAATGTTTTTGCGGGCAACGGTTTTGGGCTAACGAGCCTTTCCGCGACAAATCTCGTCGGCACGTTGCCGGATGCGCGGTTGTCGCCAAATGTGGCGTTTCTAAACACAAACGCGAATTTCCAAACGAATGTGAACGCGGTGTTGTTCACCGGAAGCGGCCATGGATTGACAAACGTGCCGGGCGCATTTTTTTGGGTGACGGTCGCGGGAACGAATGTCCAGGCACAATCCAATGTCGGTTACATTTGCACGAATGACGTGACGCCGATGACGATTACGCTGCCAGCTTCGCTCAGCATTGGCGATACTTTCAAAGTCGCCGGAATCGGTGATGCGGGTTGGATCATTGCGCAAACGAACGGGCAAACCATTTTTGCCGGAAATCTTTCGCGCAGCATTGGTCAAAGCTGGAAATCAAACGGCCTTGTGTTGAACTGGGCGGCAATCGCCTCATCATCTGATGGAGGCAAGCTCGCCGCAGTCGTCAACGGCGGACAAATTTACACTTCAACAAATTTCGGTTCGACGTGGACTGCGCGGGCAAGCAGTTTGAATTGGGCGGCAATCGCTTCATCTGCCAGCGGAACGAAACTTGTCGCCGCAGAAGGCTACACGGTCTACAACGCAGCCGGTTCTGGATTCATTTACACTTCGACCGATTCCGGGGCGAATTGGACGGCGCGAAATATGAGTGTGGCCTGGTCGGGCGTGGCGTCTTCCGCCGATGGAGCGAAACTCGTCGCGACGATTCACAACAACAGTAATGGCGGCATTTACACGTCCATAAATTCCGGCACAAATTGGACGGCGCGCGACAGCGCACGGCTTTGGTCAGCGGTGGCTTCATCTGCCGACGGAACAAAGCTCGTGGCGACGGTTGATGGCGGCGGCATTTACACGTCAATCAATTCCGGCACGAACTGGCTGCAACGCACCAATGGCGCATCGTCGTGGACATCGGTCGCATCTTCTTCGGACGGAACACGGTTGATTGCGACGACGACCGCCGCCGGCATTTTTATTTCACCCGATTCAGGCGTGACGTGGATTCCGCAAAATTCTCCGGTGACGGGCAGCAGCCGGATTGCATCCGTCGCGTCATCCGCCGACGGGGCACGGCTTGCAGTGGCTTTCGGCGACGTGTCCATAACGGGAAATGTTTATGGCTCATCCGACGCCGGCGCAACCTGGCCGCAATTTGCCGGTGTGCCGAAGACGTTTTGGTCGGGAATCGCATCATCCGCCGACGGCAGCGTGCTTGCCGCGACGGTTTATGGCGGCGGCATTTACGTTTCGTCCCAAAACAGCACAACGGCCGGCACGGCTGGTTATTTGATCGGCGGACAACACAGCGCGATTGAATTGATTTACACCGGCAGTGGAAATTTTCTGCCATTAAATCACGAGGGAACCATTCGCGCATATTAAAACGGATGAACCGGGAAGCGTTGGACAAATTTTTTGAGCGTGGAATTCTCGCGCTCGTGCTCGCCATTTTGGTTTTCGCGCCGCTCGCGTTCGGCGCGGTGGACGCATGGGCATTTCTGGTCGTTCAAGGTTTGACGGTTTGCGTCATGCTTTTCTGGGCGCTGCGACTTTGGAACAGTCCAAAGCCGCAATTATTTTGGCCGCCGACTTGCTGGGCAGTCCTTGCTTTCACCCTTTACGCCGTTGCGCGCTATTTCACGGCGGACATCGAATACGTCGCGCGTCAGGAATTGATTCAAATTCTTGTTTGCGCCTTTCTTTTTTTTGCCATCGTCAACAATTTGTATCGGCAGGAATTTTCGCAGGCCATCAGCTTCACGTTGATTTTTCTGGGAATGGTGATTTCCGCTTGCGCCGTCTTTCAATTTTTCACGCATTCCAACCGCGTCTGGAATTTGATTTCACCTTATGGCGGCCGCGCCTCGGGCACTTATATTTCGCCGAATAATCTGGCGGGGTTTCTCGAAATGCTTTTGCCGCTGGCAACGGCTTACGTTCTGGCCGGCCGCATGAAACCGGTGGCGCGAATTTTAATTGCTTACGCGGCACTGGTCGTGATGGCAGGCATGGCCGTGACTTTTTCGCGCGGCGGCTGGGCGGCGGCGGCGATTGGATTGTTCGCCGTGCTCGGCATCATGCTCGGCCGGCGCAGTCAACGGATTCCGGCGCTGGCGCTGTTGATCGTTCTGCTCGCGGGCGGCGGCTTCGTCGCGAAAAATTATTTGAGCAAAACGGTCGCTTACATGGATCGCGTGAAAGACGTTGCCGATAACGGACAGGTTGACCTGGATATGCGCCGCGACATGTGGCGCGCGGCTGAAGAAATGTGGCGCGGCCATTTTTGGTTCGGCGTCGGCCCGGCGCATTACAACTATCGCTTCCGCGAATATCGTCCGCCGCGCGTGCAATTGCAGCCCGACCGCGCGCACAACGATTATCTGAATCTGCTCGCGGATTGGGGAACGACCGGCGGAATCATCGTGCTGGCCGGAATGACCTTTTTTGCCGCCGGCCTTTTGCAAACGCGGAAACACGTTCAGCGAACGGAAAAAAATCTCGGCGGCAGCGGCTTGAGCAATCGCTTCGCCTTTTTCACCGGCGCATCGGCGGGATTGCTGGCGCTGGCGGCGCATTCATTTGTGGATTTTAACCTGCACATTCCTGCCAACGCGATTCTTGGCGTGACATTGCTTGCGTTGCTGACGGGCAATTTGCGATTTGCCACGGAACGCCATTGGCTGAATTTGCGGACGCCGATAAAAATTTTAACCACCGCCGCGCTGGCCTGCGGAATTTTTTATCTGAGCCGGCAGGAATCGCGTTGCGCCGCCGAAACTTATTGGCTGCAACACGCGCAATCGCCGGAACTTTCGTTGCTCGAACGCGCGGCCATTTTGGAAAAGGCGTTCGCCGCCGAGCCGAAAAATTTTGAAACGGCCTATGACATCGGCGAAGCGTATCGCATGCAAAGTTTTGAAGGCGTGCCGGAGTATCAGCAACAGGCGGAAACGGCTTTGCGCTGGTTCGCGCGCGCAAAAGCGCTCAATCGCTTCGACGGCTACAGCGATTTGAGAACGGGCATGTGTTTGGACTGGCTCGACCGCCACGCCGAATCGGAAAAATTTTACAGTGACGCCGAAGCCCTCGATCCCAACGGCTATTTCACTGTGGCCAACATCGGCTGGCATTACGTCCAGGTGCGGGATTATGCCGCCGCGCGCGAATGGCTGGAACGCTCGCTGCAACTCGAATGGGACGAAAATATCATCGGCCGGTCGTATCTGGATTTGGTCCGCCAAAAGCTGATTGAAAATGCTTCCGGCAAAAATCCATTGCCGCCGGGCTTTTGAACGCTGAATTCACTTTGCGCAATGCGCGCTGCAAATTAACTTTTCCGCATGACGCTGGCCGAAATTCTGTCGAATGAAGAACTGCGCCGCAGCGAATTTCCCGTGTCGCGCGGAAAAATTTTCCTCGCGCACGCCGGCGTTTGCCCGCTGCCGCGCCGCGTGGCCGATGCGATTTCCGATTGCGCGAAGCAATCCACTCTCGGTGATCAGGAAGCGTTCATGCTTCATCGCCTCGCCGACGCGCGGAAACTTGGCGCGCAATTGTTGAATTGCCAGCCGGAAGAAATAGCGCTTGTCGGCCCGACGTCGCTCGCGTTGAGCTTCGTCGCCGCCGGTTTGAAATTCCGGCGCGGCGACAACATTCTCATTTATCACGATGATTATCCGTCGAATGTTTATCCGTGGATGGCGCTCGCGGAACGCGGCGTCGAAGTGCGTTTGCTCAACACGCGCGGCCTCGGCGTGATCCGTCCGCGCGATGTCATCGGACAAATTGACGAAAATACCCGGTTGGTGGCGCTCGCATCATGCCATTTCATCAGCGGCTTCCGGCTTGAACACGAAGCCATCGGAAAATTTCTGCGCGAACGCGGGATTTTATTTTGCCTCGACGCGATTCAAACGCTCGGCGCATTTCCAACGACGGTCGAACACGTGGATTTTCTTGCCGCCGACGCGCATAAATGGCTGCTCGGCCCGTGCGCGGCGGGAATTTTTTACGTCCGGCGCGAGCTTCAGGAAAAATTGGTTCCGCCGGTTTACGGCTGGCACAACGTGCGGAATCCGAATTTCGTCGCGCAGGAAAAAATCGAATTTCGCAGCAGCGCGGCAAAATTTGAAGCCGGTTCGCAAAATTTGATCGGCCTTGTCGGTTTGATTGCCGCGATGGAACTGGCTTTGGAAATCGGCATCGAAAATATCTCTGCTGAATTGTTGCGCAAACGCGCTTTGCTTGTTCCTGCGTTGCAGGCAAAAGGCTTCACCGTTTTGAATGCCGACGCAAAAACTGAAAATGCGAGCGGCATCGTTTCATTTTTCCAAGCCGGAAAAGATTTGACCGCTTTGCACAAAAAACTTTCGGATGCCGGAATCATCGCGTCTCTGCGCGTGGATCGCAAAGGGCAAAATTACATCCGCCTCTCGCCGCATTTTTACAACACAGACGCGGAATTACAGCGCGTTTTAGATTTGGTGTAATTCTTTGGACGGATTGGTCGATTGATAAATTTTTTGAATCTCTTCCGCCGTCAACGCACGATTAAAAAGCATCAAATTCTGCATAGTTCCATCAAATTTTGAACGGTTGGCATTGCTGGCTGGATCTGGCACGCCGATGTAAAGGTTATTTGGCACGTCAAAATTAATATCGTCACTGGTTCCTTCATTGAATGCATCATTCGTAGGTTGTCCATTAATATAAAACTGTGCGATTTTTGTCTGGTCATCAATTGTAAATGCCACATGAATCCATTCACCAAGATGATTATTTATCCAACGGCCGTTGGCGTTGTGTGTTACAATTTCAGTGCCACCACTCACGAATAGGAGATCATTGTCGCCGTTGGCATTGAGTAAAAATTCATACCCGCCATAGGCTCCAGGAGATTGATTTCCCCCTTTGCTTAATAGCACTGGAAATTCACTAGGGATTGAGTTCGGTTTAATCCAAACCGTAAAAGTTAACTGATGAGTTTGCTGCATGGAAGCTAATGAAGGACTATTTGAAACGATGATTCCGGTGGCCTTCCCATTGTTGTGTTGGCTGCTAAAATCCTTGATTTGCTGCTGACCTATTGCGTCCAGCGGAAAATAAAGAACCGATTCTCTTTGCGGCGGCTGGACGAAAGTTGAACATGCCGTTGGAAGTAACAACAAGCAAGCAAGCCATAATTTGCCAAACCCAATGCAGCGCTTTTTATTCATAGTAATGACACACATAACTTTTCTTCTTTTGGCAAGTCAAGCAACAAAATGCCGAATTTTTTACTGCGTCCGTCCAAACTTTTTCTCCAGTTCGCGGTAGTTCATTTCAATCAGCGTCGGGCGGCCATGCGGACAGGTGTAAGGCATCGCACAACGGCGCAAATCTTCCACGAGATTTTCCAATTCCGGCCCGGCGAGAAAATCATTTGCCTTCACCGCATGACGGCAAACAGTTTTGGCAACGGTGTGTTCGCCAAGCCGCGCGAGATTGACTTCGCGCCCGGCGGCTTTCAATTCGTCCACCAAATCCAAGACAAATTTCCGCGCGTCCGCGGCTTTGACAAATGGCGGCAGCGCGTCCAAGAGAAAAGTGCGCTCGCCAAATTCGCTCAAGCCGACGCCGAGTTTTGTCAGGACAGTTAATTGGTCGCGCAGAAAATTCGCGTCGCGCGGCGAAAGCTCGATGGTCTCCGGCAATAACAATTTTTGCGACGGCGCAAACTCGTTTTGTTCGAGGCGGTTGAGCATTTGCTCGAACAAAATCCGTTCGTGCGCCGCGTGCTGATCGAGCAAAACCAATCCGCGATCTGATTCGAGAAGCACATAAAGTCTGCCGACGACGCCGACGAGCCGCAGCGGGACGTTCAAAAGCGGTGTTGCCGCAGACGGCGGAGAGCTAACCGCAGATTTCGCTGATGGCGCAGATGGGAAAATTTCTATTTTCTGATTTTTGATTTCAGAGTGAATTGGCGCAGGCGCGACGGGCGATGTCGCCGAGAAGCCCATTTTCAAAGGCGTTTGTGCGGTTGGCAGAATTTGTGGCGTCGTCGCTGGTTTTAATTTTTCTGGAAAATGCGGAAGCGAAGTTTGCTCAATGGATTTTTCAATTTGTTCTTCTCCGCGTCTCTGTGTCTCTGCGTTAAAAGTTTTTTCAGGTTCGCCGTGAAACGCGAGCAATGTCTCCTTGACCGCCTGCGCGACGAATTTTCGCACTTCAAATTCGCGGTGAAATTTCACCTCGCGCTTGGAGGGATGGATGTTCACGTCCACGGCGGCGGGATCAATTTCCAGAAACAGGCAGCAGACCGGATAGCGGCCTTTCATCAGCGACGTGTGATAGCCTTCGATGAGCGCGTAATTGACGCCGCGATTTTCCACCGGCCGGCGGTTGACAAAAATGAACTGGCTCTCGCGCGTCGCGCGGGAAACGCCGGGCGAACCGATCAGCCCCCAAATCCGTAGTGATGAGTGATGGGTGGCGAGTGACGCATTGTCTGGCGCAGATGTCTCAAATGAAATTTCATTTTCTTTCGGTCGAAAATCTTCTTCGAGAGACGCGGAAAAATTGACGGATAAAAGTTTTTCATCGCCGAGCAGCGCGCGGAGACGCTCGCGCAAAGCTTCGATGCGGCTCGAAGTGGCACGTTCGCTTTTGATAGCAGGCAATTGCCAGATGAGCCGTCCGTCTTTTTGAAACGTGAACGCGACTTCGGGAAATGCGAGCGCGGCGAGCGTCAAATAATGCTGAATGTGGGCGGCTTCGGTCTCTTCCGTCCGCAAAAATTTCCGGCGCGCGGGCAGGTTGTAAAACAATTGCCGCACTTCGATGCTCGTGCCGGTCGCGCTTCCGGCGGCCTTGACTTCGGCAATCGTGCCGCCGTTGACGATGATTTGCGTGCCTTCGGGAGAATCATTTTCTCGCTCGCGCGTTGTTAAAATGAATCGGCTTACGCTGGCGATGCTCGGCAATGCTTCGCCGCGAAAACCCATCGTGGCGATTGCGGCCAAATCTTCCGCGCGAACAATTTTGCTCGTCGCGTGCCGTTCGAGGCAAAGCAGCGCGTCGTCGCGGCTCATGCCAATGCCGTCGTCGGTGACGCGAATCAAGCTGCGTCCGCCCGCGCCGATTTCGACGGAAATTTTTTTTGCATCGGCATCGAGCGAATTTTCGACGAGTTCTTTCACGACGCTGGCAGGCCGTTCAATCACTTCGCCGGCGGCGATTTGATTGGCAACTTGTTCGGAAAGAAGCTTGATGCGGTTCACATCAGAATTTTGAATGCCGGATGACGAATGTCGAATTGAATTTGCTCGCGCGACAAAATTATTTCGCCAGCGGCAGCGAGAAGCAAAAAATGGCGCCGTGGCCGGATTCAGTGCGCGTCCAAATTTTACCGCCGTGGTCTTCGATGGTTTTTTTGCAGATGGAAAGTCCCAAACCGGTGCCGTGGGATTTTCCGTGCGTGGCAAACGGCTGAAATAGTTTGTCGGCGATTTCCGGCGCGATGCCCGGGCCGGTGTCCTCGACTTCGGTGATGACTTCGTTTTTATCGGCGTGAAAGCGCAGGAAAATTTTCCCATCGTCCGGCATCACGTCGGTTGCGTTGTGAATAAGATTGAAAAAAACGCGGTGCAACCGGCGAGCATCGAGAGTCACTTTGACCGGCGGCGGTTGATTTTCCATTTCGACACGTGCGGATTTGGCTTCAGCCTCGGCGCGAAGTTCCGGAAAAATTTCCGCGATAAAATCGGAATAATTGACGGTCGTAAGCTTGGCGTCGGGCTGGCGGCTGCGGGTAAATTCCAGAATATCGCCGACCATGTCGTTGATGCGCCAGATTTGCTTGCGGATGCGTTCCTGCGATTGCGCGCGCTTTTCGGGCGTGGCATGGGGCATGCAGGCGATCTCGGCGGAAAGGCCGATGATGGTCAGCGGCGTTTTCAAATCATGGATGATGCCGCGCGCGAAATTGCCGAGGACGGCGAGGCGTTCGGCCTGGATGACTTCGCGGAGGTGGAGCTGGTCGAATTCGCGAAGGCGATGGCTGACTTCCTGCAGGATATTGAATGAAAGCCCCGGCGAATGCTGCAACAGCGCCAGCATTTCGCTGCGTGGAAGAAAATAAAACCGGGAATTTTTCACGGCCGTGGCGGTGGCAGAACGCGGACGGTCTTCGACGACCGCCATTTCTCCAAAAATTTCCCCGGGACCGCGCTGCGATAAAACGCGCCGTTGATTTTCACCAACCAGCGCGGAAATTTCCACCAAGCCGTCTCTCACGACGTAAATCCCGTCGCCCGGATCGCCTTCGCGGAAAATTTCACTGGCCGCAGCCGATTGGCGCTCCTGGGCAATTTTGCTCAATTCCTGCCATTCGGACGGCGGCAAAGTTCTGAATAAACTCGCTGATTCAATTTCTACCACGACGAAAACTTACGGCAAAATCGGTTGACGTAAAGCCAAGAGATACGCGGACAAACCGGCGTAAGGGTGATAACCTATTGACAAAGAGTTGCTGAAACGTAACATTAACTTATTCGGGTGGCAGCACGTTTCTTCAGCGGGGTTCCCCACCCCCACCTCCTTGGCGTCTGCTGCCCGAATTTTCGACCTCCTAAAACTTTCCGAAGCAAAACTTGACGCATTGCGAAACATTTTTTAATCTGAACTTCCCCTTCGCGGGGGTGTAGCTCAATTGGTTAGAGCGCTGCCCTGTCACGGCAGAGGTTACGGGTTCGAGCCCCGCCACTCCCGCCATTTTCCCGCAAGTTTTTTCATTTCCTGTTTGACGCGGCCATCGGAAAGCGCGAAAACAAAGGCACCGTGAAACTCAAAGACGTGTTTTTGGGTGTGTTAATCGTGGCGCTCATTGCCAGCGAGATTCTTCTCTACTCCGCCAATCAGCAAAAAAGTGCCGCTCAAGATAAATTGAAACAGGCGCAGCACGACATTCAGCAGGCGCGCGCAGAATTGGAGCAATCGCAGTCCGATAACGCCGCGGCGCAAAATTCGTTACACGCCGAAAATCAGAGCCTGACGAAAAGGCTGGCGCAATCACAGGGCGAAAATGCCAGCTTGCGGACAACCAGTCAGAAATTGGAAAATCAACTGGGCACGGCGCGCACGGCGGTGCAATTGCAGCAGGAGCATTTACAGCAATTGCAAACGGAAAATCAGCAAGCGACGGCAGTGGCGCAACAAACATTGACTGACGCGCAAGTTGCGGTTGAACAACGAAATGTCTGCATCAACAATCTCCGGCGGATTGACGCCGCGAAACAGCAATGGGCTTTGGAAAACAACAAAGTCGCCAACGACATTCCAACCGAGCAGGACTTGTTGCCGTATTTGCGTGACAACACTTTTCCCGTTTGCCCGTCCGGAGGCACTTACACCATCGGCGCGGCGGGAAATCCGCCGACTTGCTCAATTCCCGGACACGTTTTGACGCAATAATCCTCTTCACCCGCAGTTTCAACTTGGCATTCGGCATTTCTCGCGTAGATTGTCCGCTCCATGATTGAGACTGACATCGAACTTCTAAAAGGCATCGCAAACCAACTGCGAATTCATTCCATCAACGCCACCACCGCCGCAGGCAGCGGCCATCCCACTTCCTGCTGCTCGGCAGCGGATGTCGTGGCGACGCTTTTTTTCGGGCACATGAAATATGACCCAAAAAATCCGCATTACTACAACAACGACCGTTTCATTTTGTCCAAAGGCCACGCCGCGCCGTTGCTTTACGCCGCGTGGGCGGAAACCAGATTTATTCCGACGAGCGAATTGTTGAAACTCCGAACTTTCGGCAGCGACCTCGAAGGCCATCCGACTCCGCGCTTACCCTTCGTTGACGTTGCGACCGGTTCGCTCGGCCAAGGTCTGGGCGTTGGCTGCGGCATGGCGCTCGCCGCGCGCCTTGATAAATTGGATTACAACACTTACGTCCTGCTCGGCGACGGCGAAATCGCCGAAGGAGCCGTTTGGGAAGCCGCATCGCTTGCAGGCATTTACAAACTCAATAATTTGATCGCCATCGTTGACGACAATCGCCTCGGCCAAAGCCAGGCTACTGCATTCGGTCACGATACGAGCGTTTATGCGAAACGTTTTGAAGCATTCGGCTGGCGCGTCGAAGTCATTGACGGCCACGACATCGAGGAAATTGTCGAAGTGTTGCAAGGCGTCGGCCTCGACGACAAACCGCTCGTCGTCATCGCCAAAACTTACAAAGGCGCGGGCATTTCATTTTTGCAGGACAAGGACGGCTGGCACGGCAAGCCGTTGAACAAGGAAGAAGAAGCCAAAGCCATCGCCGAACTTCAGCCCAGCGCGAAAAGTGGAATCGGCGCTCCGATTTCCGCGCCAAGTCAACTGCCAGAACCGAAAAATGTCGCGCCGACAAATTATCCCGCGCCAAATTATAAACTCGGCGAAGCCGTCGCCACGCGCGAGGCTTACGGAAACGCGCTGTTGCGCATCGGCGAAGCGGATTCGCGCGTTGTCGCTTTGGACGGCGACACGAAAAATTCCACTTATGCGGAAAAATTCTTCAAAAAATTCCCGGATCGCTCCGTCGAATGTTTCATCGCCGAACAAAATCTCGTCGGCGTCGCCACCGGTTTTGGCACGCGCGGCAAAGTTCCGTTTGCATCCACGTTCGCGACATTTTTCACCCGTGCTGCGGATCAAATCCGCGTTGCGGGAATTTCGACCGCGAATTTGAAACTCGTCGGTTCGCACGTCGGCGTGAGCATCGGCGAAGACGGCCCGTCGCAAATGGCGTTGGAAGACCTCGCGTTGATGCGCGCGATTGCCGGCAGCATCGTTTTGTATCCGAGCGACGCCGTTTGCGCGGAAAAATTGCTGGAACAAATGGCGTTGAACAAAGGAGTTCATTTTCTTCGCACATCGCGCCCGAAAACTCCCGTCATTTACAATAATGACGAGCCATTTCCGATTGGCGGCGCGAAAATTTTGCGACAAGGCGACAAAGTCACCGTCGTTGCCGCCGGTGTCACGTTGTTTGAGGCGCTCAAGGCTGCTGACACGTTGAAAGCTGAAGGCATCAACATCACGGTTATTGACGCTTACAGCATCAAGCCGCTCGGCAAAAAAGAAATTCTCGCCGCCGCACAAAAAACGAACAATACCGTCATCACCGTCGAAGATCATTATTCTGAGGGTGGATTGGGCGATGCCGTCGCCGGCGAATTGAGCGCGGACGGAATCAAAGTCCACAAACTTGCGGTCACGTCGTTGCCGCGCTCCGGCAAAGCGGAAGAATTGCTCGCGCATTTTGGAATTGATGCTGCGGCGATTGTGAAAAAAGTGAAGTCTCTTTAATTACCCAGACGCCAGAAAAATCATATTTCGTAAAAAGCGCGGAAAATTTCTCCGCGCTTTTTCTTTGTGCCTTTGCATCTTGGTGGTTTTCTTTTGCAGATTTTGGATTCCTGATGCACATTTGATTCAGCAATGAGCGAGAACGGAAAATTTCTCAAAGGCCAGTTGCTTTTGGACAGCGGGCAGCTCGGCGGCTCATTTTTTCAGCACACCGTCATCCTGATTTGCCAGCACAACGCCGAAGGCGCGTTCGGACTGGTTCTCAATCGCTCGCTCGGCAAAACCGTCGGCGAAATGATCGTCGCCGATTTGCCCGCCACGCTCAAAGAATCGCCGCTTTACCTTGGCGGCCCAGTCCAGCCAGCCGCGTTAAGTTTTTTGCACACGGACAATTTCATTCCCGACGCCGAAGTGATGCCGAATCTTGCGCTCGGCCATTCGCTCGACGAATTGGTGGATGTCGGCGAATCGTTTTCGGCGGCAAAAAAAGTGCGGATGTTCGCCGGTTACGCCGGCTGGTCGCCGGGACAGCTCGAACAGGAAATGAAACGCAAATCGTGGCTGACATTTCCCGCGTCGCTGGAACTTGTCTTTGAAACCCCAGCCGAACATCTCTGGCCGAAAATTTTGAAAAGCAAAGGCGGCTGGAAAAATAAATTGCTTTCGCAGATGCCGGAAGACTTATCGCAAAACTGAATCAGACAATGAAAAATAAATTTATAGCAGGTGGCTTTCAACGACTTCGACACGGCCAAAAAGCACTTTCGATGGAATCAATTGAAAAGAAATATGCCGTCAAACTTGCCGCCGCGAGTCCTGTTCAAAAGGCGCAAATTCAGGAACAAATGGCCGACGAACTTTTGCGCCAACAAAACCACAAGCCATCCTCCGGCACTTTGTGGTAAAAGCAGAATTGAATCGAATTTTC
Organism: Candidatus Methylomirabilota bacterium; assembly: GCA_035644195.1. Classification (GTDB taxonomy): domain Bacteria; phylum Verrucomicrobiota; class Verrucomicrobiia; order Limisphaerales; family UBA11358; genus UBA11358. The sequence continues at coordinate 45,406 of DASQOZ010000015.1, forward strand.
GGGGCGGACGAAGCTGGATTTGTTCGCCATTTTTCGCAATAGTGCGTTTGTGGCCGCTGACCAACAGGCATTGAATGATTTGCTCCGTTCCACGTCGCGTTCGTTTTATCTGACGCTGCGCGTGTTGCCGTCCGCAATCCGCGCGCAAATCGGCCTCGCCTATCTACTCGCGCGCACGACCGACACTATCGCCGACACGGAAATTATTCCGCTCGATCAACGACTGGAGGCGTTGCAAAAATTGCGCGAACGGATTCTCGGTCAAAATTCCGCGCCATTGAATTTTTCCGAATTTGCAAAACAGCAAGGATTGCCCGCCGAAAAATTATTGCTGGAAAAAATCGAGGGCAGTTTGACGGCATTGCAAAACTTTTCCGAAGCGGATCAGAAATTGATTCGCGCCGCGCTGAAAATCATCATCAGCGGACAAGAATTGGATTTGCAGAGATTCGGTGGCCGTGCGCAAGCACCGGCTCGCGAGGACGCTCGCCCCACCACAAAAATTATCGCGCTGGAAACCGATGCACAATTGGACGATTACACATATCGCGTTGCGGGCTGTGTCGGAGAATTTTGGACGAAGATGTGTCGCGCGCATTTGTTTCCTCACGCGCGAATGGACGAAAAACAATTCATCGCCGATGGCATCCGGTTTGGCAAAGGTTTGCAGCTCGTGAACATTTTGCGCGATTTGCCGGCGGATTTGAAAAAAGGCCGGTGTTATCTGCCGACGGAAAAATTGGAGCGGCTGGGTTTGTTTGCAGAAACATTGCTGTCGTCCGCAAACGAGGCAAAATTTCTTCCGCTATATCACAAATATCTTGATGAGGTGGAATCGCATTTGCGCGCGGGCTGGAATTACACAAATACGCTGCCGTTTTCGCAATTCCGCGTGCGACTTGCCTGTGCGTGGCCGATTTTGATCGGCGTCAAGACGATTGCGAAACTGCGCGCGGCAAATGTGAACCAGTTGCAACAGCGCGTGAAAGTTTCCCGCAGTGAAGTTCGTGGAATTATTTTGCGGTCGGTTTTGGCCTCTCCATTTCCGGCGGCATGGAGAAAATTATTTTCGCCGGCGGCAAAAGCTGTTGCTTCCGGGGGCAAATTGGCGTAGTAAATTGTTATGAGAATTTCCAATTTGTTGCCGCTGATTGGCGCGGTCGTCTTGTGCGCGAACATTTGCGTGGGCGCGGATGACAACGCGGCGCAAGCCGCCGCGCGCGCGGCGTTGATGCAAAAAATGAGCGATTTGGACTCGCAACAAAACGAGCCGGCATCAAATCCACCGTCCGCTCCCGCGCCAGTTGAAACACAACCTGCGCCGCCGCCTTCGTCTGAACCGGTTGCGCCGGCTGCAACTCCCGAACCGACGCCAATGCCGGTTGAAGTTGCGCCTGTTGCGCCTGAAGTTCAGCCTGCCGTCCCCACATCCGTTGAAACGCAGCCTGAAATGCCAACCGCACCAATCGTCGGCGCGCCGATGTCCATGACCAATTCAGTCAAACCATCGGAGCCACCATTGAATGTGGAAGTGCAAAATGTGCAACCGGCAAATCCGCCTCCGGCATTGAACGAAATGCCCGCGCCGCCACCAACATCTCAACCGCCGATGGAACCTATTCCGCAACGTTATGCGCCTGCACGTCAATTCTCATCGAGTGAAATGAATTATCCGGGCAAAAAATTGGGTTTTAAACCGATCGAGCCGCCGCCAGCACCGGTTTCATCCGAAAAAGAAGCAGCGCTTCAGGCGTTGTTCAATCAATACAAGGCCGACCAAATCACGCCGGGACAATATCAGATTCAGCGCGCTGAAATTTTGAATGCGCCGTGAGATGGTTTTTGCTTAAGCCCGTCGCGTGAAGTGAGTTTTGGTTTTTTGAAGTGGTATATATAATTATGTCGTGCTTGACGCCATCCGACCACCTGCCTAGCTTGGGTTAATGAAAATAATTCGGGCTGTGCTTGGTGTTGTTCTGCTGTTTTTTCTTATTTATCCCGTTGCCGCCGGTTCAACAAACAACGCCCCGCCGACCTGCCGGTTGACAATCGATTTGCGTGACGGCTCGCGCGTGATTGGCGAGAGCGGCAATGACCGTTTGAAATTTCATTCGGCGCTGCTGGATGATCTGAAATTTTTGGTGAAGGACATCCGCTCGGTGGAATGCGTTTCCAGCAACTCGGCCAGACTGCTGACCGTGAATGGCGACGCTTTGACGGTCTGGTTTGCGGATTCCGAGGTGACGGCCAAAACGAGTTTTGGGAAAGTGGCGTTGCCAGTGGATTCGATCCGCAAGATCACAGTGTCCATCGGCGGTGCGACGGGATCGCGACGACCGGGCTTGGTCGCGCTGTGGTCAGGCGAGGACAATGGCCAAGATTCCATAGGCAGCAACGATGCGAAATTGACGGATATGGATTTTGCCGACGGACAGGTCGGTCGGGCGTTTCTGCTGAACGGTTTCAGTTCTTGTATGAAAATACCGTTTAATTCTTCATTGAACATCGGGGAAAGCGGCAGTGGTTTGACGATTTCTGCATGGATTAAGCCGTCCAACAATTCGGGTTTTCATCCGATCATCGAATGGAATCCTAGCGCGACAATTCCGGGCACCATTGGTGTTTCGCTATGGATTGGCAGCCGTCCTGAATCTCAAGGCGTGCTGCAAGCGAACATTGTAGATTCAAATGGCAACCATCATATTTTAGTTTCACCTCCGGGCACAATTATCAGCGGCAGCTTTCAACACGTCGCAGTGACATATGACAAGGCTGGCGGCATGGGCACCTTATATTTCAATGGAACAATCATTGCCCAAGATGCTTGGGGCGGTTTTATTCCTTTAACTTTAGGAGACCTTTGGATTAGCCGACGACCGACTGATCATCCGGGCGATTGGACTTACAATAAATTTTTTCAAGGTTCACTTGATGAAATTGCCATTTACAATCGGGCGCTTTCAACAAAAGAAATTCAAGCGATTTGTCTGGAAGACAATCATGGCGAACCATTGCCGCCGCCCGCTGCCTCTGGAATGATGCCGTTTTCGAGAAATCATATCAGGATAATTGACGGCTCAAATTAGGCGTGATTGGCTGGCGGGAGTTTTATGTTGTCAGTCTCTCCAGTTTAACCCAACTTGGCGCGGTTCTTGATGAATCCTATCACTAAAATCACCAGCGCGCTCCGCTTTGTGGCAAACCATCCGTTGAATCGTGACCGGAAATTCCGGTCGATGTTTGAATTTTGTGCCGCTCAAATCACGTTACGATTGCTTCCGGGTGATATTTGCATGGAATTTCCAAACCGCACTCGTATTATGCTTGCACCCAGCATGAAAGGTGCTTGGCATTTCATCACTCCCCGATTGTTTGACCTTGAGGAGATGTCATTTGTAATGCATTATTTGCGGGCGGGTGATTTTTTTGCGGATGTCGGGGCGAATGTTGGGGTTTACACCGTTTTGGCCGCCGGGGTCGCGGGAGCCAGGGCAGCGGCCTTTGAACCCAGTCGAGATTCATATGAAATGCTGGTTCGGAACATTCGGATTAATGCGTTAACGGAGCAGGTAAAAACATTTGAGATGGCTGTTGGACGAAATACAGGAACAATGCGCTTAACTGTCGGGCAGGGAACTGAAAACTGTATTGCTATCCAGAGTTCAGAAAACGCTTTAGCTCCCGTAAAAGTGACGACATTGGACCATGAGTTTTCCAACAATCCACCTAACTTGTTAAAAATTGACGTGGAAGGCTTCGAGAGCGAGGTGATTGCCGGCGCGAAAAAAATGTTAAAGAAAACCGGATTGCGTGCAATGATCGTGGAACGGTGCGGCAATGGAGTCCGTTACGGTTTTGATGAAGATGCCTTGCACCGCGAAATCCGGAAGGAAGGTTTTCTTCCATGCACCTACAATCCGTTTACACGGCTGCTCCATCAATCAGCCGACACGATTATGGGAAACGTCATTTATGTGCGAGATTTGAATCATGCCAATGCAATTTTGAAAAGCGCTTTAGCTTTCACGTTTGGCAGCCGGAGCATCTGAAATGATTGCCGTGCAAATCTCCAACACTGTCATTGTCACCGGCTCGGCAGGGTTGATCGGTTCGGAAAGCGTCAAACGTTTTGCATTAGAAGGGTTCCACGCCCTCGGCATTGGCAACAATATACGCCAATGGCTGTTCAGCAAGAAAGCTTCCACGCTGGCCAACCGTCAGAAATTGGTTTGCTTTCATGAGAAAAAATTGCAATCGCTGGCATGAAAAAAAATCCATCCACTGGAAATTTATTGCAAAGCGGCATCGTTTTTTCTGCGATCAGTTTTTTGACAGGCTTGGGAAATTTTGGTTTTCAAGCCATCATCGGGCGGCAATTAAAAGAAAGCGGACAGTTCGGGCTGACCAATACGACGCTCGGCTTCGTGCAATTGCTTGGTTTGCCAATGAGTTTTGCCATCATCGCGGTTACGCATTACATCGCGCGATTCCATTTCAGCGGCGATGACGCGCGATTGCAAGGTCTGTTCGCCGGTTGCCGCAAATTTCTTTTTCACCTGACCATCGGCGGCTCCATTTCAGCGGTGCTCTTGTTGAAACCGTTGAGCGATTTTTTCCATTTCCCGCCCGGCTTGATGCTGGCAGCACTCTGTTGCGTGTTGATGGGATTTTGGGGAGCCTTTGCCACGGCACTGTGCCAGGGATTGGGCTGGTTCAAGCGGCTGGCATTCATCGGTTTTTTCGCCGTGTGCTTGAGGCTGATGTTCGGCGGATTGGTGACAATAAAAATTCCAACCGCTGAAACCGCCGTGCTGGCTTCTGCGTTCATGTTGCTGTCGAACTTGATTCTGCTTTTTTGGAGAAAAGATTTGGCGCGCAAAGCCGAACCGGTTTCCCCGTGGAACGCGGAATTTGTTCAATACCTCATCGTCGCCGCCGCGTTTGCCGGTGGAACTTATTGTTTTACTCAAGGCGATTTGCTTGTGGCGCAACGCTATTTTCTTCATGCCGAACTCGACCCTTACACTGCTGCCGGCGTTTTTGCCCGCGCGCTGCCGATAACCGTCGGGCCGATGTTGACGGTTTTATTCACGCACCGCTCCAGCCAGCATCATGGCGATGCGCTGCGGGAACAATTGAAATTACTGGGTCTTTACACGCTCGGCTTGGGCTGTGGTGCGGTGGGGCTTCTTATGCTCCGAATTTTTTGCCTGACGCTTCTCCATAAATACACGCCCGAAGCTGCTAACATGATCATGCCGCTCGCAATAACGATGTTGTCTGTAGGCCTGCTTCAGGCGCTCGGAATGTGGTCGCTTGCAAGCCGCTGGATAAAAATTTCACTGCTCTACGGTGCGCTTGGACTCGCTTACTGGCTGGCACTTTTAACTTTCGGGAAATCGCCGGAAAGTTTGCTGCACATAATGCCCATCGCAGCGGGAATCGCGTTCGCCATACTCTTTGCAGTTTGGCTCATCGCCATGCGCCTGCACAAAATCGGCGCGCCGGAACAAACCTGATTTGAATTTTTTCTCGTCTTTTGTCACAATCGTGCCGTGCCGTCCAGCCCTGAAAATTTTCCGCGTGTCAGCTTCATCATGCCGACGCTTAATACCGGCGCCATTTTGGAAAATTGCCTCGCCTCCATCGCGCGGCAAACTTACCCGCGCGATCGTTACGAAATCATCCTTGCTGACGCCCATTCAACCGATCGGACGCGCGACATCGCAAAAAAATTCGGTGCAATCGTTTTGGAGGACGATGGCAAAAATATGGAGGAAGGCAAACGCCTCGCACTGCGTCACGCAACGGGAGAATTTATCGTTTTCGTGGACGCCGACAACGAAATCACTCACGCTGATTACGTCGAACTCGCCGTCAAAGCGCTCGCCGCAAGTCCGCAGGCGCTCGGCGTCGAAAGTTATTATTTGCCATCCTCAAAAATGAGCTCGTTCTGTGCTTACATCACTTGCTTGCTGCACGTCAGCGACCCGATTGCATGGCTGATGAGCGCAAATCCGAAACTGGTCGCGCGCGACAGTGAAATCGAACGTTGGACATTGCCTGGCGATTCACTTTCGTATCCGCTCGGCGCGAACGGATTCGTTTTCCGCCGCGCGGATTTGGAATCCGTTCAAACCGATGAAAATTTCCAGGACACGCACGTCGCGCTGTTCCTGATGAAAAACGGGAAACGCGAATGGCTGCGGATTCGCGGACGCGGCGTGCATCATTATTATGTTCAAACGCTTTGGGGCTTCGTGCAAAAACGTCGCCGTGCCACGGTGCATTTCCTGCGCGTGCAGGAAGAAACTAAAACAAATTGGATGAAAGAAAAACCGACGGTTCCGCTTTGGCTCGCCGCTATTTATTGCATCACATTTGTCGGTCCAATTCTTCATACACTGCGCGGAATTTTTCGAGATCACGACACACGCTGGTTCTGGCATTTGCCAGCGTGCATCGGCAGCGTTTTAGGAAATGCGTGGGGAGTTTTGACTTACAAACAACGCGGCAAGGACAGGAAACTCATCGCGGAATTACAGGTGAAACAGGAGTTAAGAAAATGACCGCCGACCGCCGGTCGGTTTTCAGTCCGAAATAAAATTCTGGCCCTGGCCGCGTGAAGCAGATGGCGGCGGCAACGGTTGCCCGCCATTTTCCTCCGTGCAAATTGCCTGAATCTCCGCAGCGGAAAGTGCGCGGTTGTAAATGCCAAACTCGTCCATGCCGCCAGAAAACAAAGTGTTAGGATTTGATACTGAGCCATAAGTCGTCCGGCCACCCAGTAACAAGTTGCCGAAACTCGTTTGCGGCGTAAAGCTGCCGAGGTTCGCCTGCGAGACGGTAGTGCCGTTTATGTAAAGGACTGCAATTCCAGAAGCCTTGTCGTAAGTCAGTGCGATGTGCTGCCAGACACCGGGAACCAACGAGTTGGCAGGCGAGGCAATCTCATGGCCTGCCTGAACATCTGCAATGTTTGCATAAAGCACTGACGATGGTTGTATAACAAAGTCAATGCCGACATCCGCACCATCGGCAGTTCCAAGCTCTCTTTCATATTCAGCAATCAACTGTTGCTTCGTCACGGTCGCCGGCTTAATCCAAGATTCGACGGTAAATCCGTCCCCCTTGCCCACATCCAAAGCCGGGCTGGCTGGAATCAGCACAAAACCGCCGCCGCTATAAATTCTTCGACCTTGAAAGCCACCGCCGTCAAAGGTGCCGTTCATGCCATTGAAATTTTCATTCAGGTCAAACGCCTGACCCACCTTGCCCGGCATGAACCCGACGCCGTTCATAAGCTGCCCGTTGCAACTGCCCATGCTGTCACTGGCATTGCCTTCGCCAGACCACAAGGCAACCAATCCCGCTTTGGTTCTGCCCGACATTCCCGCCGCCGACACTTGCAAGCGGCGGATTGAATCCGCTGGGATCTTTACTTTTCCAAACGACGTTTCAACGTGGATTTCAGTCGTGATAAATAAAACCGCCAGTTTGTCGCCATTCACAGCGGTCAGTTTTACCGCATTCGTCTTGGGTTGAAATTCAATCGAGGCAATCTGTCCCAGCGGCAGCTTCAATTCGCCTAGAATTTCGGAGCGGAATTCAAATTTCTCATCGCCGCTTTTCCCGACGACACGCGAGCCGTCCTGCAATTCCATCGTCACCCGGAAACGATTCGTGGAAGCGGCATATGTTTGGACGAAACCCAGCATGAAGACGCACGTTGTGCAAAAAAATCGTAAACCTGCTTTCATAGATTCTATGAGAATGCGTAAAGATTTTTAATCGGTCAAGTGGGAAGCCACGCCGACAATTCCGCCAGCATCGTTTCCAGATTATCATGTTCACCGGCAGACAGAAAAGACGCCGTCTGGTCGGTGTTCAAACGCGGGAAGCGCGCCGCATAAACCCGCGCCTTGGGATATGCCGCCGCGAGCCAGCGACAGCACGCCTCGGACGCGGCCTTGGCCGCCGCATATTCAAGATTCCGCAGCGGCGGTGATTCCACATAAACCGTGGAAGCGTTGAACACGGAGAATTGTCCCGCATTTTGTTTTGCGAGCCATTGCGCTACGTTGACGAAACCGGCGACATAAACATTGCAAAATTTTTCAAACAGTTCCGTGTTGAACGTGCTGCCGTCGCCGCCAACAATCGGCGGCGTCGGAAAATAGCAAAGGTGGTTGAACTGCGCGCAATTTGCCGCCAGATTTTTCTCCCAATCCGCACAGGCGGTATCGAGTTGAAAGGCGGTCGCTTTGCCATCTCGCGCTGTGATGTCCGTAACGACGCGGTTTGCATCGTCGCCGCCCAGCCGATAACTCAACGCCACTTCCGCGTCGCCGGCGGCAAGCACCTTGGCCGCAATTTCACCCAAACCGCGCGAGCCACCGATGACAATCACTCGTCGGTCACGAAAACGATCCTCCGGAACACGCTGCATGACGGCGGCCATGTCCGGTTGCGCGACCGGCGCGGGCCGCACCAAAGCCCACAACATTCCGTGGCCAGCCGTGCCAGCGATGGCAACACCAAGCCGCTGGGAAGATTTCCGGTATTCCGCAACGCGGTAAGTGAACGGCTGGGTGATTGCAGGATGCGGCGTGAAAGCAATGTCGAGCGAGAGAAAAACAGAATGTTCGCCGGGAACTTTCATCCCAATCACTTGCGTTGAAGCAAGCAACGCGGCCAGCGAATCCGGCGATTGCGCTGCGGCCAGCGCGGGAAACAGTTTTACCCCAAGCTTGTCCGGCCAGAACAAATCAAGCGCTTCACCGGTCGTAGTGGTTTCAATCCGCGCCTCCGCAGGAATCGCGCGTGGCGGAATCTCATTGCGCGCACTGGTAATTTTTTTGCCGAAGTTCGACTCCGCACAAGTGACATCGCACTGAAGCAACACGCGACCGGCTTCGCTGACCGTGACGGAAATTTCGCTGGCGCTTTTTTCTTTCGCCGTCGCGGTGACTTTCAGACCGGCCTTAACGGGGCGCAAAAACTTGGCGGAAATTTTCGCCCAATGTTTTGTTGAACCGCTTTGCGCCTGCAAGCTGTCGAGCGCCCACATCAGCACAAAGACGCCGTGCGCCACACATTCGCCAAATTGAGTGCGCCGCGCCGCGACCGGATCGGTGTGCAGCGGGTTGAAGTCACCAGAGAGTTCCGCGAACGCGGTCAGGTCGGCGATTATAAATGTGCGTTCAGCTTGCAATGAAAAATCCTAGCTAGCGTTGATTGTCAGTTCCAGCCCATGCGAGCGAGCAACTTCCACCACCTTGGCGACCGATTTCAAACTCAACACCTCGGCTGTGGACAATTCCACGCCCACGGCGTCCTCGATGGCGGCGACGATATTAATTTGCGCGAGAGAATCCCACGCGGGAATCGTCTCGCGGGAATCAGTCGGCCGCAACGGCACGGTGGTGTTCAGCATCGGTTGGAGCAGTTCGTCAACGGTCATATTTTTAAGTTTCAGACTTGAGAGGTTGAATGGCAATCCACTTTGGCGTCAACCCGACGGGCGCGGGCAAAACAAGATGCCATTTTGAGAAATCAACCGTCCGTCCGTCAGCGGTAAAACCGCATGTCTCAAGGAAATTTTCAGTCTGTGAATTTTTTGCACTTCGGATAAATTCACTGCGAATCACTTTCGCGCCGCTTTTGCCGGCCTGATCGCAGATGGTTCCCAGAAATGCCTTCTCCACGCCACGGCCAAGAACGCGGCAGCTCATCAGGAAAGTGTCAATGAACCAATCGCCATCCTTTATCTCAACCAGCGCCGCGCCAATGACGCCTTCATCAGCAAAACGGTCGCGGCAGGCGCACCAGAAAACTCGCCACGACGGATTTTGCATCCGTTCCTGAATTTCAGATTCCGTGTAACGCCGCGTCGTAAGATTAAATTGGTTCGTTTTTTGCGTTAGCTGCGCCACGCGCGCGATCTGTGTGCTGGAATTGCAACCAACTTCAACCTGCATCTCCAGGCTCGCGAGATATTCTTCCAGATTCGATGATTGCGTTGCGAGCCGTGAACGTTCCTCGGCGGCGGCGTAGGATTTCGCCCGCAATGCATCTTCGCGCGTGATTGCCAGCGTGTCGAATCGCCGACATGTGGCCAGCCAGCGCAGCATCTCCAGCGGATCGCCCGCCGGGCAAACATCAACTTCCGGCAAAGCCTCTTCAATCCAATCCCGCTCGACATGGTTGTCATCCAGAATTACAAAAGCATCAAGCCCAAGATTCAATTCTTTCGCGAGTTCGCGGATGTTAAAAGCCTTATCCTGCCAGTTGATCCGGTGCATGCTAAAATCGGTGCGCTTCAAAATCATTTCAGGCCGCTGATTGAAGACTTCCCACGCATCCGGCTCGTTGTTCTTGCTGACAATGGCAAGCGTTACGCCGCGCTTGTGCAATGCGCAGATCTCTTTTTGCAATTCCGTGTAAATATTTCCGGGAAAACCGCCGCCAATCTGCAGACCCGCAACGCCGTCCTCGCCAACGACTCCGCCCCAGAGCGTATTGTCCAAATCAAGCACGAGACACTTGCGCGCAAAGCCTTTTCGCGCGGCGCAAAACGCGGCGATTTCGGCGGCGAGCAGGTTTGCGAGGTCGTCGGTGAATGGGCGGCTTGCCATGAATTGTTGCTTGTGCAAACCCGGCCAGATCGTTCCCGACTGCCCGGCCAGCAATTCTGCATCCAGTGTGAACGCCTCGCCGGTTTCACGGCAACGTTGTGACAATTGCAGATTCACAGCCCGCGCAAAATCCGGGTGGCCAAGATTCCGACGCGATTCCAAAATTCCGTGCGGACGATTTTCAACCGGCACCACATTTTGCAAAAGAATGAGGCCGTCAAAATTTTTCCGCAACGCCGTGACTTGAGACCAAGCCTCCTCGACAATGTGTGTTGCCGAGTCAGGATTCGTTCCGGTGATCCTCTGCCAAATTCCCGTGAGCGGCGCGAGAACAACGACTTCCGGTTTGTGCTGGAACAATCCGCTGGCCGGATTCCGCGTTTCGAGTGCCAGTTGTGCAAACGGAGAATGATATTGGACGCCAAACATCCCGCGCTCCAGCAACCGCAACACCAGAGGGTCGGCAAGATTATCCAGTGACGTGTCGCTCGCCACCGCCACGCGAACCGAACGGGCGGCAAAATCGGCGCGACTGCGAATTTGCTCTCCCGACAGAAATCGCGCAAGCGCAAGGCTCTCTGGACGGTTCATCCCGCCTCGCAAGGCCTTCTGTGCGATTCGTAGGCTGCGCCAGCCGGCGTCTGCTTCAAGTTGTGCGATGATGTCTTTGGCGGTCATTTGGCGACAGGTGCTACCATCATCACGATTTTTGCGGGAGATCCGTTGATGATGCAGTTATCCTCAAACGAACGCATCACGACGGAGTTGGCATTGATGACGCAATTTTTGCCGATCTTCACACCACGCATGATGACGACGCCGGTGCCGACAAAAGTGTTGTCGCCGATTTCAACCGGCTCGCCTTTCGTAATTTCACTTGTGACGGGATTGATGCCCAGACCGGTAACATGATCGTGATCCAAAATGGAAATGCGGTATGACATCAGGCAATTTTTCCCGATGCAGATGGATTCGTTGCAGGAGATAGTAAAGTTGTCGCCAATCGCCGTGCCCGCGCCAATGTGGATGCGGGCGGCGCGATTCTGCAGAGGGATGTAAAACCAGCCATTTTTTCCGAGGCTCACAATTTCACCAATCTCGATGTTTCGCAGATTTCCTAGCGGCCAGTTGATGCCGCGACCGACCCGAACACCGCCTCCCGTCCGCAGGCCGAGGCAACGCGGCAGCAGCAAACGGAAAAAACTGACCAGTGACGTCCAAGTTTTTTGCGCGGTGCGAAGAAAGTTAATCAACATATTATCTTTTGGGTTGAGTAAAAAACTTTGGCGCTTCCGGCGCGATGCTGCGCCCGATGGCGTCCCACATCTGTTTTGCGCGCACATTCCAGTCCCATTCCAGACCGGCGGCGAGCGCTTCCCTGCTCGTTTCGACGTAAAGTTTTTCGTCGGTGAGCAGGCGATAAATGCAATCGGCCAGCCCTTGAAAATCTCCGGGCGGTGCCTTGAGCCAGCCGCGCGGATAGTAAACCCGCAGCGGCGGCAGGTCAAACGACACGCCCGGCAAACCGCAGGCCAGCGCCTCCGCCGACGCCATGCCGCCCACTTCAAACACCGCCGGATAAACCACGACGCGCGCGGACTTGATGATTTTGTATTTCTCCACGCCGTCGCGAAAGCCGAAAAATTCCACGTTCCTCGCGATGCCGAGTTTTTGCGCCTTTGCCTTGCACTGCGCGTCGAGCGGGCCGGAACCAATCATCGCCAGCCGCGCGTCCGGTTTTTTCTGCATCAAAATTTTCCACACGTCCATCAATTCCATCGGCCCTTTTTGCGGATGCAGGCGGCTGATGAAAACCGCGTCAAAAGTTTTTTTCTCCGGCTCCGGCACGCTTTGCGGAATCGTCAAATCCACGCCGCCCATCACGGCATAAACCGATTCCGGCGAACGTCCATCCGCGATCATCGCGTCGCGATCCTGCGGCACGGTAGTCAAAATCATTTCCGCCTCGCGCAAAGTTCGCTGGTAAATGCGCTGCTGAAACGGACGATAAGCTGTGAACATCAAGCCCGGCCCCGGCTGGCCGGAAAACCATTTTGGTGCGAAGAAATAAAGTCCCACGACGAGCGGTGCATTCGGATAACGCTTCTTCAAACGCATGGCCGGGATGCAGTTCGGATGAAATTCCGATGTGGCCATGATGAGATGCTTTTCATCCTGCGAAAATTTTATTTCATCCGCGCCGCGATTGCCCTTGAGCATCTGCATGAACCACCAGAACAGTCGTCCATATTTTTTCAAATGGTCGGCAGGCCAGGTGACATGCTCGATGCCTTTCAGTTCAAACCAATCACAAAGCTGCTTTGCGCCTTCGTTGCCATAGACGGTGATTTTGTGATCTCGGCTCCAACGGCGGATGCACTCCACCATGATGCGGTCACCGCCGCTCAATGAAATCGGCGGCGGCACGATGGTGTTGGCGATCCAGTGGATGTGCATGATTCTTTTCGAGAAAACTTTATGCAGTGCCGCGCGGCAAGTCGAATCTGAAAGCGCAAAGGCAATTTTGGTTTGCCAAAATAAATTCGCTTTACCTTGATTTTGACGCCAATAAAATCAAGGTAAGGCCAGATGGATAATTACAAATAGTGACGACTTTGCTTTCATATTTTTGGAACTCCGAAATTCATCTTCAATGGTTCGTGTATTGTGTTGATTTTGGAGGAGCGATTATTGACATCATTCTTTGCATCCTAACGCTTGCGATGCTCCGAAAAGAGTTAGCAGAGCATGGGAAAAAGTGGGTTGAATGGATGATTGAATCAGGGGCGTTGATTGTCGCTGTATTAGTATTAGTCACAGTCATTGGGTTGGAAAGACTTGGGACATTACAGGAACAACGAATAAGCAATGAAATCGCCGAAACAAAAACAATTGCCACAAAAGCAGTAAAACCGAAGCCGATTGATGAACGATTAAGAGTGTTTTTGGACGGTTTTGATCCAAGTATTTTACCGCGAGTAAATAACGGTGAAACGCATCTTGAAATTTCCATGGTGGCCGCCAAATTTTCCGCCTTTGAAATACTATGCGACGAAGCTGGGGCATCTAAATACATCGAAATCCACGACGTTCGCACAGCCCTCGGTTCTAAAAGGTTTTCATGGTTTGAATTGGAAATAAATCCAGAACTCATAAAAAATGATATCCCACTAAATGAACGTAGAACCATTTCCAAAGAACAGCATGATAAATTCATAAAATGTTTAGGGGGCATTTTTGTGGGAAAGGTGATTGTTGTTTCTACGTCTATGGATTTTGAGACAAGAAATTACGCTGAACAAATCAGAAAAATGCTCTATGACGCGGGTTTCACAGATGAAAAAATGAATAAGATTTTTGTTCCAACAGGGGCATATTCCAAAACATCCGAAAACACCACCGTTACTCTTGGACTTGTAGACCTCACCGCGTCCCCGCGATTTACAGGAGCTATTCAACATTGCCTAGATGAGATCGGCATATCAGCTCCAGTATATAAAATAGTTGATTCGCCGCAGCCAACTTGGCTCACATCAGATTATTTGTTGGTTTTTATTAGCAAACGACACTAAATAGAATGGCAAGTGTAGAAAAAATTCAAATTATGACGCCGGTGCGAATTTTAGTCACAGGCGGCAATGGCCTGTTGGCGCATGCGTTCAAGGAAATCGCGCCCCGCGATTTTGAATTTTATTTTCTTGGCCACGCGGATTTTGACCTGCTCAATCCAAAGCTCATGGCGCAACGGCTCGCGGAATTGCAGCCGCAAATCGTCATCAACACCGCCGCCTACAATCTCGTGGATCGTTGCGAAACCGAGCGCGAGCTTTCGTGGTCGGTCAACGCCACCGCGCCGCAACAACTCGCGGAATTGTGCGCCGGAAAAAACATCCGGCTCATTCATTACGGGACGGATTACGTTTTCGACGGCGCGAAAAAATCGCCTTACTTGGAAACAGACTCGGCGAATCCGCTGAACCATTACGCCGCCGGAAAATTCGCGGGCGAGCAGGCGGTGCTGCGCGCCTCGCCCAATAATCTTGTTCTCCGCACAAGCTGGGTTTTCGACTGGCATCCGGTGCAGTCGAAAACTTTTGTCCACACGGTTTTGAAAGCCGCGCGCGAAGGCCGCGCGTTGAAAGCGACGACGGATCAAATTTCCGTCCCGACATTTGCCTCCGATTTGGCGCAATGGACTTTGGAACTTGTCCGGCGTGAAGCGAACGGATTGTTTCACGCGGCCAATGACGGGGGCGTCAGCCGGTTCGACTGGACGAAAATCATTTTGGAAGAAGCAGTCCGCGCAAAATTGATTTCCACTGCGCCGCCGGTCGAGCCGGTGTTGTGTTCGTTTTTCAATTCCACCATGCGCCGACCTGATTACACGGTTTTGAGCAATGAAAAAATGGCGAAATTGCTCGGTCATCCAATTGGTTCGTGGCGTTCCGGCCTGAAAAAAATGCTCGCCCAGATGAAATGAATTCGGGTAACTTTGCCGCCCATGTCCACGGTCTGGCAACCAGTCGAAGTGCGCGGAATTTCTGAAATTCCCGGGCTGCCCGGCGTGCGCGTGGAAGCGTTGCCGGTTTTCAAAGACCCGCGCGGCAGCCTGCACGAACTTTTTCGCGCGGACGAAATTCCCGCCGGGTTCAAGCCGTTGATGGCGTGTTCCTCGTGGTCGCACGCAGGCGTCACGCGCGGGCCGCACCAGCACGTCGGGCAGGATGATTATTTCACGTTTGCCGGGCCGTCGAATTTCACGGTTTATCTTTGGGACGACCGCGATGGTTCTGCGCGCGGAAAAAAAGGCTGGTTCATCCTGACCGGCGAACAGGCGCCGACGCGCATCCACGTCCCGCGCGGCGTCGTCCACGCATATCGCAACACGGGAAAAATTTCCGGCCTCGTCGTGACCGTTACAAGTTTGCTTTTCAAGGGCGAAAATCGCCGCTATCCTGTGGACGAAATCCGCCACGAACTCAATCCGAATTCACCCTACAAACTTCCGCAATCATGATCACCGAACGCACGCATTGCCGCACTTGCGGCTCAAAAAATCTCAAGCTCATCCTCGACCTCGGCAAGACCGCGCTCGTGAATGATTTTCTCAAACCCGAAGAAGTGGCAAATTACAAAATCTCGCTGCCGCTGCGCGTGGTGCTTTGCACGGATTGTTCGCTGGTGCAGCTCGCCGACACCGTTGACCCGAAAATTCTTTATTCGCATTATGCCTACGTCACCTCCACGTCCAAAACAATGGACACGCACCTGAACAAAATGATGACGCATCTGCTCTCAACCGCGCGGCTGGGCAGCGGCTCAAAAGTTTTGGAAATCGCATCGAACACAGGCGTGTTCCTGAAAAAATTCAAGGAGCAAGGCTGCGAAGTTCTCGGGGTTGAACCCGCCGGCAACATCGCCGATGTCGCGCTCGCGACGGCGATTCCCACGCGCAAGGAATTTTTCAATTCCGCGACCGCAAAAAAATTGAAAGCGGAATGGGGCGCGGCGGATTTGATTCTCGGCCGCCACGTTTTCGCGCACATTGACGATTTGAAAGATTTGGTCGCGGGCTTGGAGGCGGTTTCGCGCGCGGAAACATTGATCGCGTTTGAAGTGCCTTACGTCGTGGATTTCTTTGAGCACACGGAATACGACACGATTTATCACGAGCATCTTTCCTACATTTCCGTCGCGTCCATCGAGGCGCTGGTGAAGGACTCTGCGTTCATGCTCGCGCGCGTGGATCATTATCCGATCCACGGCGGCTCAATTTTGTTTCATCTGCGGCATCGCTCATCAAAGGCGAAACCGCACGCAAGCGTGGCGCAGGCGTTGGAAAAAGAAAAACAAATGCGCCTCGCCGAACCGGCGACTTGGGAAAATTTCGCGCAACGCGTGAACCACATCCGCACCGAACTGCCCGCGCTGTTGCGAAAATTAAAATTGCAGGGCAAGCGCATCATCGGCTACGGCGCGTCGGCGAAAGGGAACACGTTGCTCAACACCTGCGGCATCACGACGAAGGAACTTGATTACATCATTGATAACACGCCGTTCAAGCAGAACAAGATCGCTCCCGGCTCATGGATTCCAGTGCGTCCGCCGGAAATGTTGTTGAACGACCAGCCGGATTACGCGCTGCTGCTGGCGTGGAATTTCGCGCCGGAAATCATCAAAAGAGAGACGGAATTTCAAAAGCGCGGCGGACGTTTCATCCTGCCGATTCCCGAACCGAAAATTGTTGAGCCAGCAGCTTGAAGAAATATTATGTCCGCCGACATTAGCCTGGTCATTCTCAACTACAATGGCGCGCAGTGGCTTGACCGCTGCCTAGAATCCATCTGCTGTCAAACGGCAGCCGGCCGGTTGGAGGTCATCATCACGGACAATGGTTCCACAGATGAATCGCGTGCCATTTGCGAGCGGTTCGTCCCACGTCTGCCCGCACTGCGTTTCATCAATAATGGGAAGAATCTCTGGTATTGCGAGGCGAACAACATCGGCGCGGCGTCCGCGCGTTCGCCGCTGGTTTTCATCCTGAACAACGACCTCTGGCTGGAACCGGATTGCGTGGAGACTTTATTAAAGCACTCGGACGAAAGGCCGGACGTTCAATTGTTCTCGCCCCGTGTCTTAAATTACGATGGTGACATTTTTCAAGGTTTTGGAGCCCGCGGGCTGGATTGGCTTGGCATATGTTCGAGCACGCCGGACCATGCCATGCCGCGCGAATTGTTTTCGGGATTCGGCTGCGCGTTTGTGATCCGCAAAGATTATTTTTTTAAAGTGGGCGCTTATCCGCCGGAGTTGCTGATTTACGGCGATGAACTGGATTTGGGCTGGCGGGTGCTGGCGTCCGGCAGACGGGTCATCAGCACGCCGTCTGCGAAGGTGCATCACCGCGGCGCGGCGGTGGCGAATCCGGCGGGCGGAACGAAGCACGTCGAACTGCGCACGAACGAGATGAAACGCTTTCTGTCTGTCCGCAACGGCCTCCTGCTACTGCTGAAAAATTGCCAGCACATTTTGCTGCTAATGCTGATTCCACACCTTTTGATGTTGGGTTGCGAGGCTCTGTTTTTTCTGATGCTGACGCGCAATTGGAAATTTGTGCGCAACTCTTATGTCGCAGGTGTCGTCCAGGCTTTCGGCATGACGCATCATGTGCGTGCGTGGCGGCAAAAAAACCGGAGTTTGCGCCGGCACGGCGATTTTTGGATGTTACGCTTCCTGTATCTGAAGCCTGGACGCTGGGGTGAGGCAATGGAAGTGTTCCGGCTGGGCGTGCCCAAAGTCGAGCAACGTTAAGAACTCATGGATCAATTGGTTCCTTGAACGCAAATATGTTTTACGAGATTAAAATCGCTTTAAGAACAATCCGCAGGGAAGGTGTCGGCTCCTTGTGCAGGAAATTCGGCGTTTATTTTCGTGACATCGCCTCCGGAATTGTTTTCTTTTGTCAAGGTCTGCCCCGTAATGGCTCCCCGGATCAGCTAGTTGACTTCAGTTTTGACACAGCTGGAAAATTTCTCCAGTTGACGCAGGTGCGTTCGGAAATCATACAATTGGCCGCCGTGTTGAAACAATTCCAACCTCGAACGGTGGTAGAAATCGGAACTGCCCACGGAGGCACGTTATTTCTATGGTGTGCATTGGCACACCCCGAAGCCACTATAGTCAGCATTGATTTGCCGGGCGGCATTCACGGCGGCGGATATCCTTATTGGAAGACTTGGGTTTACCGCCGTTTTCCCATTCGCAGCCAGAAATTGTATTTACTACGAGGTGATTCGCAAGCTCCAGAGATATTGACCAGATTGAAGACGTTTCTGCCGGATGGGAAAGTGGATTTCTTGTTCATTGACGGAAACCATACTTATGAAGGTGTCAAAGCGGACTTCCAAAACTATGCACCATTGGTTTCAAAAGGCGGGCTGGTTGTATTCCATGACATTTGCACCATTCCAACCGAGGTCAATTGTCAGGTTGATGAATTTTGGAATGAAATAAAAAATAACTATCGGCATGTGGAATTCATTGAGAACCCCAATCAAGAAAAATGTGGCATCGGTGTGATATTTCTCTGATTTCGATTCGCACTAATATGTTTATACAATCCATCTGCCAGTTTTTCCAGCGGTAAGCCTTTGCAGTTGCTGCCTTGTCTTAACGAACCAACGCCGCCCATGAATGGGGCAGGTTCTTGCTGACTTCAATGCCCTCGAACAGTTTGCCCTGCCGCGCACCGGTTTTCTTCGCCCACGCCGCCATGCGCGCCACGCCCTCTTCCAGCGAAATATTCTTGATCAAGTCGCCGAAATGCCTGTGAACTTTTTCGTGCGCGGAATAGGCATGGACAACTTCGTTGCGCATTTCAAGATGTTTAATTTGCAGTTCTGCCCCCATCGCTTTAGCAACGACAGTTGCAAGCTCTTTGACGGAATAAGGCTTGTCCGCGCCGACGTTGAAAATTTGATTGTAACTTTTTTCGCGCGCAATGCTCGCGGCAATCACCGGCGCGACGTCGTCAATGTAGCTGAACGCGCGCGTTTGTTTGCCGTCGCCGAAAATTGTCATGGACTGGCCTTGCATGATTTGGTTCATGAAAATGCCGATGACATTGCGGTAACGGTCGCCGATGTTTTGAAATTCGCCATAAACATTGTGCGGACGGAAAATCACATAATTCAGCCCGAACATTTCGTGCGCCTCCTTCAAATCCAGTTCGACGGCGTATTTGGCGATGCCATAAGGGTCTTCTGGCTGCGGCGTCGCATCCTCGGTCATTGGCAACTGATTTTTTCCATAAACCGCGATGGACGACGTAAACACAAAGCATTTCACACCATGATTTACCGAAGCATTGATGAGATTGATACTGCCGAGCAAATTGTTCGTGTAATTGAAATGCTTGATGAAATGGCTCAAACCTTCGGCGGCATAAGCGGCAAGATGAAAAACGTAATCGAATTTATTTTCTGTAAACAATTTTTTGACAAGCGCCGTGTCCGTAACCGAGCCTTCAACAAATTTAATCCCATCGGGAACGTAATCGTGGAAGCCGCCGCTCAAGTCATCCAGGCCAATCACTTGATGACCTGCTTTGAGCAAATGTCTGCAAATGTGCGAGCCAATAAATCCTGCTGCACCGGTGACCAAAACTTGTGAATTCATGCGGCGAATGCTAGCGGGTGGGCGTGTGGCGGTCGATTTTTTTTGAATGCGCGATTTCACCGGTTGTCTTGACACTCACAGCAAGCGCAATAAGAATACATCGTTTGCCAATTATATGAAAACTGCCAAATCAAAAACTGCGCCGACGGTTCGCCGATTTTTTTCCGCTCCGGCGCTATTGGCAATCGTTTTGGCCATCCTCTTTTGGAAAAGTTTCTTGCCCGGTTATGTTCATTTTTCAAATGACGGACCGCTGGCACAGCAAAACGCCGCTTATCTTCAACTTCCCGGGGCATTCACCGGCTGTTGGGACGATTTGAATGGCATTGGGATCAATTCAGGGGCATTTTCCCCAAGTATCACGGCAGGCATTCGATGGATTCTTGATTCCCTTGGTTTGGGTGCCGTCGGCTTTTCAAAATTTTTCCAGCCCATCGCATTGTTCATACTCGGCTTGGGTGCGTGGACTTTTTTTCGGCAATTAAAACTCTCGCCGCTGGCGGCAGTGCTTGGCGGTTTGGCCGTGATGTTGAACTCAACTTATTTCTCGAACGCGTGCTGGGGAGTCGCTTCGCAAGAAATTGCCGTGGGGATGTGTTATTTTGCGCTGGCTTTGGTTGTTTCCAATTCTTCGGAAACGCCGCCGTTGATTCGTTGGATGCGGATTGCGTTCGCTGGCCTAGCGGTCGGCATCAACGTAATGGAAGGCGCAGACAATGGTGCGATTTTTAGTTTATTTATTGCTGCATTTGTTTTGTTCAAAGCACTGTTGGAAGAAAGCCGACCGGTTTGGTTAAAATTAAGCAGCGGCATCATACGAATTGTTGTTATTGCCGTGTTCGCCGCGTTTATCGCCGCGCAAACCATTGTTGCATTGGTCGGCGTGGCCATTGTCGGTGTCGCGGGCGCGCAGCAAACTCCCGAAGCCAAGGCAAAAAATTGGGACTTCGCGACGCAATGGAGCCTGCCAAAAGTCGAGACGTTCAGTTTATTTGTGCCGGGCTTGTTCGGCTATCGCATGGACACGCCAAAAGATGCAAGCTGGCTTGGAGAAAGTTATCGGGGCGGCAATTATTGGGGAGCGGTTGGGCGCGACCCGGCTTGGGACCGATATTTTGCCAGCGATAAACAAACTCCTCCTGATGGAAATGTTCACTATATCCGTTTTTCTGGAGGTGGCAATTACTGCGGCGTTTTGGTGATGTTGATCGCGTTTTGGGCGTTGGCGCAATCGTTTCGCCGGCGCGATTCGGTTTTTACTGATTCGCAGCGCAAGTTCATTTGGTTTTGGACGGTGATTTGCATTTTTACAATTCTTCTGGCATGGGGACGATTCGCGCCGTTCTACCAGCTTTTTTACATGCTGCCTTATTCCTCAACGATGCGAAATCCCGCAAAATTTATTTCAGTGTTCTCCTGGGCATTTCTCATCCTGTTCGCCCATGGCGTTCACGGTTTGTGCCGGCGTTATCTGGAAGCTCCGGCAACAAATGTAAAATCCTCCGTGGCACAACTCCAAAGCTGGTGGAAAAACGCCCGCAGTTTCGACCGCAAATGGACTGTCGGTTGCGGAATTGCATTTGCCGCGAGCGTGTGCGCGTGGATTGTCTATGCATCGGAAAAACCGGCACTCGTAAATTATCTGCAAACTGTTCAATTTGGCAGAGACATGGCGGAGGGGATTGCCGCCTTCAGCATTTCACAGGCCGGATGGTTTCTTCTAATTTTCGCGGTGGCGATTTTGCTTTGCATTCTGGTCATCGCCGGAATTTTTTCCGGCAAACGCGCGCGGTTGGGCGGCATTTTACTTGGTGCGCTGTTGCTGGTTGATTTGGTGCGCGCCGATTTGCCGTGGATTGTTCATTGGAATTATCCGGTGAAATATCAGAACAATCCTGTCGTGGATTTTCTGCGTGAAAAACCTTACGAACATCGCGTTATAGATTTGCCATTTTCCGCAGCGCCACATTTGCCGCAATACGATGATTACTGGGAAGAACTTTATCGCATCGAATGGATTCAACAGCTATTTCCTTATTACAACGTTCAATCGCTGGATTATGTCCAAAATCCGCGTCCACCAATGGACATCGTGGCTTTTAGCGAAGCGCTCGCGCCAAACGGAACGTCAGACTCCCTATACCTTTTGGCGCGCAATTGGATGTTGTCCAACAACCGTTATTTTCTCGGCCCGACAGCCATTCAACTGCCGGGCGGCAATGTGAACACACTGTCATTTCTAAACGATGGTCTCGACCCTGAACAAAAACGTTTCCACGTCGTTCAACAATTCGACATCGCGCCTAAAGAAGGTGTCGAGCAAATCCACGAGTTGGAGCAATTCACTGCGGTTACAAACGACAATGGCGGCTGCGCGCTGTTTGAATTCACCGGCGCGCTCCCGCGTGCAAAACTTTATTCCAATTGGGAAACCAACAGCCCCGCCACGCTGAAAGGATTTTCCACAAATGGATTGACCGCGCGCGATTTGGATGTTTTCAACAATGTCGGCACAAATGATTTTTTCACGTTGAAAAAACTTGCGTCGCCGTCATTCGATCCAAGGCAAACCGTTTTGCTTTCCGACCCGCTGCCCGTTCCGTCCGCAGGAACGAACCAAAATTACGGCACGGTCGAATTCAAAAGCTATTCGCCGAAGAAAATCGTTCTCTCCACGCAGGCCGCCACGCCGACCGTGCTCCTGCTCAACGACAAATATGATCCTCATTGGCGCGTCTGGGTGGATGGAAAATCCGCGCCGCTGTTCCGCGCCAACTTCATCATGCGCGGTGTCTATCTGCCTGCCGGCCCGCACACCGTCGAATTTTATTTTACACTTCCCAGCAGGCCGCTTTACATCAGCCTTACAGCCATCGGCGTTGGAATTCTTTTGTCAGGTCTTTTGATTTTTCTGACGCGCAAACCGAAAACTTCGGACAAAAAATAAAAATGAAAATCCTTATCACCGGCGGCGCCGGCTATCTCGGTTCGATTTTGACGCCTACGCTTCTGACGCAAGGGCATGAAGTGACTGTGCTGGATAATTTTTACTTCAACCAGAATTCGCTGCTCGATTGCTGCCAATTTGAAAAATTTTCTGTCGTTCGCGGCGATTGCCGTGAAGAATCTGTCGTCAAGCCGCTTGTCGCAAAAGCCGATTTGATCATCCCGCTCGCCGCGCTTGTCGGCGTGCCGATTTGCAATACCGACCAGATCGCCACGAAAACGACCAATCAGGACGCGGTTGAAATGATTTGCCGCCTCGCTGGCAAACAACAGTGTGTCATCATGCCGGTCACGAACAGCGGCTACGGCATCGGTGAAAAAGGAAAATTCTGCACCGAAGAAACGTCGCTCAAGCCGATTTCAAGTTACGGCATCACCAAAGTCAAAGCCGAGGAAGCCGTGCTGTCGCGCGAGAACAGCATCAGCTTTCGACTCGCCACCGTGTTCGGCTGCGCGCCGCGCATGAGGCTGGATTTGCTGGTGAACGATTTTGTTTATCGCGCCGTCCATGACCGCGCCGTTTTGATTTTCGAGGGGCATTTCAAACGCAATTACATCCACATCCGCGACGTGGCGCGCGCATTTTTGCACGGCATCGCCAACTTTGAAAAAATGAAGGGCAAGCCTTACAACGTCGGTTTGGATGACGTGAATTTGTCCAAGCTCGAACTGTGCGCCGTCATCCAAAAACATTTGCCGAAATTTGTTTTCGTAGAAGCACCGATTGGTGAAGACCCGGACAAGCGTGATTACATCGTGAGCAACGCGCGGATTCTCGCCACAGGTTTCAAGCCAGAATGGAATCTGGATCGCGGCATCGTGGAACTTGTCAAGGGCTTCACGATTTTGCGGAACACCATTTACTCGAACGTTTGATCCGTCCCGCCGTGAGCGTTTCGCCTGAAAAAACCGCCGCCGTCATTCTCGCGGGCGGCTTCGGCACGCGCATCAAACATCTGCTTGGCGATTTGCCCAAACCGATGGCGTCCGTGAACGGCAGGCCATTTATCAAATGGATTGTGCGCTGGCTTGCCGCGCAAAAAATTCAGAATGTGATTTTGTCCACCGGCTATTTGTCAGAAACGATTGAAAGACATTTTCAATCGCAACCCGTCGCGGGCGTCAAAGTAACTTGCGTTCCTGAAACCATGCCGCTCGGCACGGCGGGCGGATTTTTGAACGCCGTGCATCAGAGCAAAATAAATTCGTCCGCCTGGTTTTTGCTCAATGGCGACACGCTGGCTTTTGCAAATCTGGCCGATGCGACGAATCAATTGCGCGACGAATCAATCGCGGGCGTGATTTTTGGCCGCGAAGTCGCCGACACCAGCCGTTATGGCAGCTTGATTGCTGATTCGACCGGCAAGCTCGCCGGCTTCGCCGAAAAACGTCCGGGTCAGGGCGTCGTCAGCACCGGCATTTATCTTTTCCGCGATTCGCTGCTGAAAAATTTTCCCGCGCAAATTCCCCTGAGTCTCGAACAGCAGGTTTTTCCGGCGTTGACGGCGGCGGGCGTATCGTTAAAAGTGCTGCGGATGAATGCGCCCTTTTTAGACATCGGCACGCCGGACACGCTGTGCGAGGCGGACGCTTTCATCCGGCAAAACATCGCTCAATTTCAACCCGAAATCGCATGATCATCTCCCGCGCCCCGGTGCGCATCAGTTTTTTTGGCGGCGGCACGGACTATCCTGAATATTTTTTGAAGGAAGGCGGCGCAGTGCTGGCGACGGCCATTGACAAATTTTCCTACGTCACGGCCAGTCCGTTCTTGAGCCACCTGTTCGATTATTCGATGCGCATTTCGTATCGCAAAGTGGAACTGGTCAAGGAAGTCCACCACATCGAGCACAATGTTTTTCGCGAATGTCTCAAGCTCTGCAAATTTGAACGCGACATCGAGCTGCACAATTTCGCCGACCTGCCGTCGTTCACCGGGCTGGGTTCATCGTCGGCATTCACCGTTTCGCTGTTGCAGGCATTGCATACTTTCAAGGGACAATTTCTTTGCCCGCAAGAACTGGCCTGCGAAGCCATCAACGTCGAGCGTCACATTTTGAAGGACAATGTCGGCTGCCAGGATCAGGTGCTTTCGGCCTACGGTGGATTCAATCTCGTGGAATTCCGCACGGAAAAAGATTTTGTCGTCAACCGCGTGCCGCTGCCGCCGCAACGGCTGGCGGATTTTGAATCGCATCTTTTTCTCGTTTTCACGGGCATCACGCGCAAGGCCTCGGACGTGGTCGCGCATCAATTGAAACGCATGGGTCAAAATTTGCCCGCATTGCGCGCGATGCGCGTGATGGTTTATGAAGGCCATGACATTTTGGTTTCGGGACGGCCATTGCGCGAATTTGGCGAACTGCTGCACCAAGCATGGGAAGCCAAGCGCGGCCTCGACGGGGGTGTTTCCAACGCGGAGATTGACACGATTTATGCCGCTGGGCAGAAAGCCGGCGCGTGGGGCGGAAAACTGCTCGGTGCGGGCGGGGGCGGATTCATGCTTTTCTTTGCGCCGCCGGAAACGCACGCGAAGTTGCGCCATGTTTTTGCCGGACGCCAGATTCTCAACGTAAAAATCAACGCTCCCGGCTCACAGATTATTTTTTCGTAGCCCGAAATACTGCGCGAAAATCAATTCGCATGCTGTGCGTAATTGTTTTTATCAATCACGACGGGCGTGGGAATCGGCACGATGAATTTGCCGCCGCCCATGATGTAACCGCGCTTCTTCGGCAGAAATTCCTTCAGAAAATTCCACGCGAGAATCAGGTAGGCGTCCGGCGCGTCCATGGTTTTTTCGTCCACAATCGGCAGCCGCGCGCCGGGAATGTATTTGCCCATCTTCAACGGATTGACCTCCACCGCGCACTGCACCAGTTCGGTCGTGATGTGAAATGAATTGAGCAGCGTCGCGCCTTTGGCGGGCGCGCCGAAGGCATAAACCTTTTTTCCTTTTGCGTGGTAATCACGGAGAATGGCCATGAGTTCCGCTTCAATTTCCCAAACACGGGCGGCAAATTTTTTGTAGGTTTCAATCTTGTCACAGCCGAGTTCTTTTTCTTCCCGCCGCATTTTTTCGACGGAAGCATCAATCTTCTGCATGCCGAGCGGTGCGACTAAAAGTTCCATCGAGCCGCCGTGAATCGGCAGTATGTCCGCGTAAAAGATTTCCAGACCGTATTGCGAAAACAGCCGGTCGAGCGAATGCACCGTCCAGTAAGTGAGGTGCTCGTGATAAACCTGGTCGAACTGCGTGTATTTGATCATTCCAGCCAGTGAAATCGCTTGCACGCAAAACACGCCGCCGTCACGGACCAACTCGGCGATGCCTTCGGTGACGCTGTGCAATTCTTCAAGTTGAAAAAAAACACCTGCTGCCGTGACGAGTTTCGCGCGGCCCTTTTGCGCGATGATGTCGCGCGCCACGACGGCGTTGAAAAACTTCGCCCACGTTTCAATGCCGCGTTTGTTCGCCATTTCCGCGAGATTTTTTGCGCCGTCCACGCCGAGCGTGCGCAGGCCGAATTTTTCATAGCACGCGAGCCAGGTGCCGTCGTTGCTGCCGATGTCCACGACGAGGTCGCCGCTTTTCAATCCAAGATGCTCGACGAGCCGGTCGGCGCTATTTTGAAAATGCGCCCGCAAAGTCTGCGTCGTGCCGGAAACGTAAAGATATTCCCCGAACATCGTCTCCTTCGGCACGGTGTAATTTATTTGCACGGCGGTGCAATCGTGGCAGAAGCAAACCTGCAGCGGATAATACAGTTCCTTGTGCGCGAGATCTTTCGGCAACAGCAGGCTGTCGCAATGCGGCTGGTCGCCAAGGTCTAGAAATTGTTCAAGCTTCGTGCTGTGACAGACGCGGCAAGGCATAAATTCAATGAGTTTTTTGCGGCGGCAACGATTGATAATAGCGGATGGTTTCGGCCAGCGCGACGCGGATGTCCGTGAACTTAAAATCAGGGAACAGCCGCTTGATTTTGTCCGTGTTGAAAACTTTTTTGGAGACGCCCGACCACTTGGTCGTGTCGTAAATGATTTTCGCTGGATTGTAGCCGACGATTTCGCAGATCATCTCCGCATATTCGCGGATGCTGTGACCAATGCCGCTGCCCATGTTCAACAGGTCGTTCGGGCAATGTTCGACGGCGAGATTGATGAGCTTGATGGCATCACCAATATAAATCAGTTCGCGGATTTGGCTGCCCGTGCCCCACAACGAAACCGGCACGCCCTGGGTTTTGCCGGCGATGATTTTTTTGATCAGGTCGAAAATGAAATGCGTGTCTTCGCGTTCAAACTGCGGGCCGAACAATGTTGAGGGAATCAAATGGCGGAATGGCATTTGGTATTGATGGTTCAACGCAAGCTGGCCGACGTAAAGCATTCGTTTGGTCATCGCGTAAGTATAGAGGTCGTGCTCCGGTTCGCCGACCATGTAATTTTCCTCCTTCAATTCCAGTTCCGGCGGATATGCGCAGCCGGTGCCCATCGCGATCGTCACAGCCTTTCGATGAAACTCGCGCCAATACCACAGCACGTTGGTGTTGATCTGCTGGTTGATGATCCATTGCTCGCCTTTGTGGTAGAGGCAGAAGTCGCCCGCCTTCGTCCACGCCGCGAGATGATAGATGCGGTCGAACTGCGCGCCTTTGAACTGCAACAGATTTTGCTTTTCGACGAGATCGCAATTGCGCGAATTGATGACGGTGACTTCCATGCCCTGACGTTTCAAATCAGGAACCAGATGTCGCCCCAAAAAACCCGTGCCGCCAGTGATTAGGACTTTCATATATTTTCAATTTCAACTGTCCGCCGTTCGCGCGCCGAACGCGCCGCCGCGTCAATTACTTTGGCGCGTTGAAGCCATTCGCCTTCAAAGTCTCGAAACGACGTTCCCGCGATGTTCGCCGAAAAATTTTCAATCATCAATGCGAACTGGTCCGCTGGTTCCAATGAAATTTTTTCCGCGCCGGCTTCCGTTTCCAAAACCAGCGCGGTTTTCATTTCCGGTGGCACGGCGTAGGCGCGTTCGAGTCCAAAACGTCCGCGCTGACCGGCGACGGCGTAACGCGAGCGGTAATGCAAACCGAAACCTGCAAAACAATGCGCAGTTTCGCCGCCGGAAAAATTCAGCCGCGCCGAGGCCGACGCGTCCACGCCGGAAATTTCGTCCGGCGACAGTTCGCAACTGACGCTGGCGGGGACACGGCCAAACATCATCAGCGCCGCCGCTATCGGATAACCGAGCGCGTCAAAAAAAACGCCGCCGTTCAATTCCGGCTTGAGGCGGATGTCGTTTGGTGACGGTCGCGGAAAGGTGAATTCGCCGGAAAAAAAACGCGGCGTCCCGATTTTGTCTTCCGCGATTATTTTTTTTGCGAGCGCGTGCTGCGGATGAAAGGCGAACACGTAGCCTTCCAGCAGCCGCACTTTTTTCTCACGGCAGATTTTTGCGAGTTCACGCGCCCCGGCCAGAGTCGGGCAGACGGGTTTTTCGCAGATGATGTGCTTGCCGGAATCCGCCGCGCGGCGCACCCATTCGCCGTGCAAGGCCAGCGGCGTGGAAATATAAACGGCGTCCACTTCGGGATCGCGCAAGACATCCTCATAAGTTCCAAATTTTTTCGAGTCTTGTTCGCGCGCGAATTGTTCCGCCTTTTTCAGATCGCGGCTGCCGATGTTTTCCAGCCGCGCGGCGCGGGAATTTTTCAACGCGGGCAAAAACCGGCGTTGCGCGACGCTGGAGCAGGCGATAAGGCCGAGGCGGAGCATTATTTCGCGTGGCGGGCGTCTTTGTTTTGCAGCTTGTGAAACGCGCTCTTGGGATCGCCGTGGTCACCTTCGCCCAAGCCTAGATTTTGGTGGACGATGGGGCGTTTGCAATCATCCCAACGCTTCGTCAAAAAGGAAACGGACTGGCATTCCGTGACCGCGAGAAAAACGTGATACGTTCCGCGCGGGATGTAAATGCACTCGCCCTTGGTCATGTAAATGAAATTTTCCTTGCCGGTCTTGATGTCCACCTCGACCTCCACACCCACGCCGTCCACGAGCATGATGTATTCGTCAAACTCCGGGTGGCAATGATTGCCGCGAATCTTGCCACCCTTGATGAACTGGTGCGTCCATTCCATGATCGGCGCGTCGGGCACAAAGGAAAAAATCGCGCCGCGACCGTCTCGGATCGTGTTCAGATTGCAACCGGGCTTGAAGGATTTCATTCGCATAAATTGATAAAAATAATCGTTTTTGAACCTGAAGATTTTATGACAACGCTTCTTGCAGTGTCAAAACATTTAGCCGCCGCGTGCGAACATTGAATAGCATTGAACTCAATTGCACGCTGATTTAGCCTGCTCCGGTCATGACCAGCGACAAACCCGCCATCCTCGACCGCGACCAGTGCGGCATCCGCACCGGTGAAATTTCCATCCTCATGGCCACGCGCGGCCGTGCGGAAATGCTCGCCGAGGAAATCGAGTCGTTGAAACAGAACACCGTCAACAAAGCCAAGGTGAAGCTGTGGGTTTATGTGGATGACGACGACAAGGTCATGCTCGACGCCATAGCCGCGAAAAAATTTCCCGATCCCGGATTTCCGATTCACTGGCACGTCGGGCCGCGCCCCGGCGCGCTGGGACTGTGTCATCAGGCGCTGTGGAACGCGTCGGGCCGCGTTTCGGAAATTTACACCATCTCGGTTGACGACGTGCGGTTCGACACGCATGGCTGGGATGAAATTGTGCGCGGCGCCTTCACTGATTGTCGCGACGGCGTGCTGCTCGCCTTTGCGCACGACCCGAACGCGCCGCAGGCAACCTTCCCCTACATCGGCTGGGGCTTTCTGCTGACGCTCGGCTATGAAAAAATTTTTCCCGGCATCTTCGTCTATTGGTTCGATGACAAATGGATTGAACAAATAGCCGTCATGGCCGGGCGTTGCGTGAAAATTCCCGTGACGATGAATCCCATCGGCGACAAAGGCCTGACGCAACGGATGCGCAACGTGCCGTTCTGGACGCGCTTCTGCCAGTTGACCGTGGTCGAGCGAAAAGATTCCTCGCAAAAGCTGATTGACGCAATGTATGCCAAGGACGCCGACGCTCGCGCCAAAGCCACGGCGGAACTTGAAAAAGCTTTTTCAAAAATCACGAATGATGAAACCGACGCATTCTCTGACATTTACTGCATCTTCCAAGAAGAACGTCACACTGCGCTCAAACCGGAAGATCGTAATCTGTTTTATCCGCT
>DASQOZ010000016.1:0-24430 GCA_035644195.1 Candidatus Methylomirabilota bacterium
TACACGAAAATTTTTGCGCCGGGCGATGGTCGTGTCACGCGCAAACAGGTTGAGGTCGGCGATTATTTGCAGGCCGGCCAGACGCTTTTTTCGATTGTGCCGGTGGAAGTGTGGGTCGTGGCCAATTTCAAAGAATCGCAATTGAAGAAAATGAAACCCGGCCAAAAAGCGCTTGTCACCATTGACGCGTTGGGCGGCAAAAAATTTCGCGCGCGCGTGGACAGCATCCAGTCCGGCAGCGGCGCGCAATTCAGCCTCTTGCCGCCGGAAAATGCGACGGGCAATTTCATCAAAGTCGTCCAGCGTGTGCCGGTGAAAATTGTTTTTGAGGACGCGTTGCCCGCTGACAAAGCCATCGGCCCCGGCCTTTCCGTCGAGCCAAGCGTGCAAACCGCGTCCTTCACCTTGCCGGATTTTGTGACGGCGATCATCGCCATTATTTTGGCAATCGCATCGGCATTTGCGCTTCAATTCTTCGTGAATCGCAAAACACAAAGCGCTCCCGCGCAAAAATAATTTCTTATGGCGGATGCTGCGCAATATCAGGATTGGCGGCCAAAGCATAGTCCGTGGCTCATCGCGGTCGGCGTGATGCTGGCGACGTTCATGGAGGTGCTCGACACGACCATCGCGAACATCGCGTTGCCGCACATCGGCGGCAGTCTGTCAGCAACGCCGGACGAAGCGACATGGGTGCTGACGAGTTATCTGGTCTCGAACGCAATCATTTTGCCGATGACCGGCTGGCTCTCAAATTATTTTGGCCGCAAACGCCTTTTGATTTCATGCATCACGATGTTCACAATCGCGTCGGTGCTGTGCGGATTGGCCTGGGATTTGCCGACGCTGATTCTCGCCAGAATTCTTCAAGGCATCGGCGGCGGCGCGATGGTTCCGATCGCGCAATCGGTTTTGCTCGAAAGTTTTCCGGCGCAAAAACGCGGCATCGCGATGTCCGTGTTCGTTCAAGGCGTGGTCGTCGCGCCCATCATCGGCCCGATGCTCGGCGGCTGGATCACGGATAATTTTTCGTGGCGCTGGATTTTTCTGGTCAATTTGCCGGTCGGCATCCTCGCGATTTTCATGGCGGAATGGGTCGTTGAAGATCCGCCTTATATCAAGCGCGACAAATCAGCGAAGATAGATTTCGTGGGATTCGGATTGCTCGCGGTCTGGCTCGCAACGCTGCAAATTGTTTTCGACAAAGGCCAGGAAGCCGATTGGCTCGGCGCGGAATGGATTCGCTGGACGATTTTGATTTCAACCTTTTCATTCATCGCTTTCGTTGCATGGGAATTTTCCGTTGAGCATCCGCTGGTGGACTTGCGCGTCTTCAAAAATCGAAATTTCACCGTCGGTCTCATCCTGATGACGGTCATCGGCGCGATTCTTTATGGCACGACGGCGGAGCTGCCGCTCTTTTTGCAAACGCTCATGGGTTATCCGGCGTTGCAAAGCGGTTACGCGATGAGTCCGCGCGGCGCGGCGGCGTTTGTTTGCACATTTTTGGTCGGACGGCTCGTCGGAAAAATCCGGATGCGCTGGATGATGGTTTTCGGGTTCATCGTATTGACGATTTCATCATTTCAGTTGAGCAACATCACTTTGGAAGTGAGCAAATGGAGCGTCGTGTGGCCGACCATTCTGAACGGCGTCGCGTTGAGTTTTATTTTTGTGCCGCTGACGACGGCGACGATGAGCCAGTTGAACCAGCAGCAAATCGGCAATGCCACCGGCCTTTACAATCTCATGCGCAATCTCGGCGGCAGCGTCGGCATCGCGTTTGTCACGACGATGGTCGCGCGCGGCACTCAAGCGCATCAAGCGCTGATGACCGGCCATTTGACGGCGACTGACCCGGCGTTCCGCCAGCAATTGGCCGCCGCGCAACATTATCTCGCGCGACACACTGATCCCGTCACCGCATTGCATCAAGCCACGGCTGTCGTTTACAACACGCTCGGTGCGCAGGCGCATCTGTGGGCGTTCGTGGACAATTTCCGGCTGTTCGGTTTGCTTTCCATTTTTTGCGTGCCGCTGATTTTTCTGTTCAAGCCGCCGAAACGTCCGGCCTCGCGTCCAATTGAGGCGCATTAAACAATTTTTGAAAAACGGCGCGCATGGGATTAGATTCAAAATGCGGCGATTGATTTCGCCGCTGCCGTCGTCCAACGAAAGGAGTGTTATGAAAACATTGGTGAAAATATGGATCGTTGCGATTGGATTGCAATTGATCGCCGGCTGCGCCACGCGCAAAGAAGTGGTTTACCAGCCGCAACAACCAGCCAGCCAGATGATCATCGTGCAACATCCGAGCGAACCGCCGGCGTTGCAAACTGAAACCATCCCGCCAACGCCCGACACGAGCTACATCTGGATTCGCGGCATGTGGGAATGGCGCGACGGACAATGGGTTTGGGCTCCCGGCCACTGGGAATCTCCGAATCCCGGCCACGAATGGGTTCCCGGCCATTGGGAACGCACTGAAGGCGGCTACGTCTGGGTTCATGGCCATTGGCGATAAATAAAAAATCGTAGCGGCGTCTCGGTAGAAAGCCGCTACGTCATCAAACTGAAAATTTTGACGCACAACGCGTAAAATTTTTACGCGTTGAAGTTGCTTTTTTTGCGTAAATGCTCCAAAAAGAGCGTGGCATTGCTATTGCTTAATGGGAATCAGAATGGAAATTCAAACGACAAAGCGCGGACGTGGAGCTTTCAGTTTGACTGAATTGCTGGTGGTGATTGGCGTAGTTGCGGTGTTGGCTGCAATGCTATTACCTGCGAATTCCGGCCCGCGAAGAAAATGGGTCGCTCAACGAATCAATTGTATCAATAATTTGAAGCAGGATGCGTTGGCTTCCAAACTTTGGGCCAACGACAATGGCGGCAAATATCCAATGGAAATTTCATTTGCAAATCGCGGTGCAATGGAATTTGCGGAAAGAGGAATTGCCTGTCCAATTTTTCAAGCCATGTCCAATGAACTTTCCACGCCAAGAATTTTAATTTGTCCTGCCGATGAAAAACACTTTCCTGCAACCAATTTCACGACTGATTTCAACAACAGTAAAATTAGTTACTTTGTCGGCTTAAATGCCAGCGAAGCCAATCCTCAATCATTTCTCGCCGGTGACGACAATTTTGCTATTAACGGCAAACCGGTTCAGTCCGGCATTTTGAATTTGCAAGGCAACAGAGTCGAATGGACGAATGAACGGCATCATCGCGCAGGTAATATCGCACTGGCCGATGGAAGCGTTCAGCAAATCAACAATGAATCGCTGGAAAAATCTTTTGAAACCGGCGCGGCCACAAATCGTCTGGTGATTCCGTAATTGGAAGGGAATTAAAATCATGTCGCGGAAAAAAAGGGACAAGGATCAACAACGGTTTTATCTGTTGCCCGGCCAGGGCGGACGCGCCCATCGTCGCAAACAGAAATTTATTCTCGCGTGGTCGGCCATCGTCGCATTCATCATCGCGGCCATTCTTGCGACAGCAATGTATTTCATCAATCGCGCGGGCATGGGACGATAATCACCACTTCAATGTGTGCAGGCGGCGCGCAACTTCCTCGGCATTGGCACGACTGTTGAACGCGCTGATGCGAAAATAACCTTCGCCGCGCGAACCAAATCCGCTGCCGGGCGTGATGACCACATTTGCGTCGGTAAGAATTTTATCAAATGCCTGCCAACTCGTGACGCCTTTCGGCGTGCGAACCCAGATATACGGCGCGTTCACGCCGCCGAAAACTTTCAGTCCGGCTTTCTTCGTGCCGTCGCGTAAAACTTTTGCGTTGCCCAGATAAAATTCGATGAGCGCGCGCACTTGCGATTTTCCTTCCGGCGAATAAATCGCTTCCGCCGCACGCTGCACGATGTAACTCACGCCGTTGAATTTCGTCGTCTGCCGCCGCGACCAAAGCGGATGCAGCGGGTTGAATTCGCCGGATTTCGTCTGCGCGTTGAGCGATTTCGGAACGACGGTGAACGCGCAGCGCGTGCCGGTGAAACCGCCGTTCTTCGAGAAGCTGCGGAATTCAATCGCGCACTCGCGCGCGCCGGGAATTTCGTAAATGGAGTGCGGCAGATTCGCGTCGGTGATGTAAGCCTCGTAAGCCGCGTCGAACAAAATCACAGATTTGTTTTCGAGCGCGTATTTCACCCACGCTTCGAGTTGCGGACGATTCGCCGCCGCGCCGGTCGGATTGTTCGGCGAGCAAAGATAAATCACGTCAACGTGCTTCTTCGGCGGTTCGGGAATAAAACCGTTGCTCGCTTTGCACGGCAGATAAACAAGTTTCGCAAACGCGCCCGCTTCGTTGGCGTCGCCGGTGTGGCCGGCCATCACGTTCGTGTCCACATACACGGGATAAACCGGATCGCTGATGGCGATCTTATTTTTCGCGCCGAGAATGTCGAGGATCGCGCCACAATCGCATTTCGAGCCGTCGCTGACAAAAATTTCGTCGTCGGCAATCTCAATTCCACGGTCGCGAAAATCATTTTTGGCGATGGCGGCGCGCAACCATTCGTAGCCTTGCTCCGGGCCGTAGCCTTTGAACGTTTCGCGCGCGGCCATTTCGTCCACGGCCTTGTGCAGCGCGGCGATGACGGCGGGCGGCAGCGGTTCGGTCACGTCGCCGATGCCACAGCGGATCAATTTTTTCGCGGCTTCGGGATTTGCGTCGCAAAAAGCTTTCACACGCCGGCCGATTTCGGGAAAAAGGTAGCCGGCCTTGAGTTTCAAAAAATTGTCGTTGAGAAATGCCATTTCAGTTTCGGTTGAAAATCCAAAACAGAAAAGTTAGCGACTAATGCAGTAAGAGGCAAGAATGGTTGAAACTAATGGAAATTACTTTTTTGGGATCCAGACACCATTTGTCGCAAACACGACATATAATGGATCCGCCTCACTCCAAACATTGGTGTCAATTTGCGGCAGAATTTGGAAATTTCCTAGAATTTTTCCATTTACTACGACTTGCACTTTTCCGCCTAAAATTTCAGAGTCTTTCGCAAGAAACTTCAAATCCATTCTAACGACTTTAACATTTTCTATTTCTTTAATTGGTATTCCCGTGCCGGAATCCATCACCAAATTACCTTCAGAATTAAAAATCAGTGAATATCCTCTTTTTCTAACAGTGTCGTTCCCTATTAAGACGGAACCGCTTCTGACAAATTTATCGGCATCTAAAAAACCAAAGTGCGTGGCATCAAACTTTGCTTCCACATCATTTTGACATAATGCCAATGATGCTATTCGTGGCGAACCCTGTGTGGGCAAATCTGGGGTGCTGTCATCTTTTACGCTAATAAACGCTCTTGCAGAAATTTCCGAAATTGGGCCGTTCCATGGATTCGCCATTTGCCTTGTTTGCCAAGCGTCATTCGCTGACCAACCCGCATCAACAATTTCAATGTAAATTCCGAACATCAAAAGAAACCAGCCGAAAGTTTCCAAAGTTTTGTGTGGTTTGTATCCACCCAAAAATTTTTCATTCAACCAATCCGCAAATTTTTCCAACACCAATCCAACGAAGACAATAATTGCGCCAATTGTTGCCCAAAACAGAATCCAAAATTCTCCATTCATTTAAACAATTCCGTTAAAGCAAGATTCCCGCGATGGTCGCGGTCATATAACTGGCGAGCAGGCCGCCGAGCATCGCGCGGAAACCGACTTTGGCCATTTCGCTGCGGCGTTCGGGCGCGAGCGAGCCGAAAAAGTTGATGGTTTTGAATTTCATTTATTTTTGCAAACGGTTTTACAGACTTCTTTGTAAATGTTCGGATGCAGCACGCCGACGAACGGCAGGTTGCGGTAACGCTCGGCAAAATCAAGCCCATAGCCGACGACAAAGAAATCCGGAATCTCAAAGCCGACGTAATCGGCGCGAATTTTTTCGACTCGACGCGAAGGCTTGTCCAGCAGAACGCAAACTTTTGTCCGGCGCGGATTGAGTGCGCGAATTTTTGGCAGCACGCGGCTCAAGGTTTTTCCCGTGTCCAAAATATCATCCACGAGCAGCACGTCGCGGCCGCGAACATCGAGGCGCAATTCCTTCGTGAAAACCAGATCGCCGGATTCCGTGCCGAGGCCGTAGCTGGAAACGCCAATGAAATCAAGGCGCAGCGGCAGGTTCAAGTGTCGGATCAAATCGGCGAGAAACATCACCGTGCCGCTCAAGAGCGAGACGACGACCATTTCACGTCCCCGAAAATCGCGCTCAATTTCGCGTGCGAGGATTTTGATGCGACGCGCGATTTGCTCTTCGGTAATTAAAACACGCTCAACATCCTTTCGCCACCCGCTTTGGCCTTCACGCGATCGACTTGTTGTAGGTTTGGCGCTCACGTTTTGACAACATTTTCAAAAAAAGAAATCACATTATACCGGATGATAACAAAGCTGTTAAAGTTTCTGACTTTTCATTCCAAATTAACACTTGCGTTATTCCATGACTTCCCTTGCCAACGCTGTATTCGCCCTGCAAATCAATTGGAGCATGAAATGTTTTTCCTGCGGCTTCGAAATCCATCTGATTTGTTATTGCGTTCCACTGACCATATCCGACTCGACTTACTGAAAAGGCAGGAAAATTTGTTTTGGAAAAATGCACGATAATTATCGCGCCTGCATCTGCCGCATTTTTAGTAAATTGAATTACAGATTTATCCGGAAGTTTTGCATCCATTAGTTTCTCGAAATCTTGCGGCGAGTTGATTGATTTATTACAACCACAACAAATAGTTAAGGGTAAAACAATCATCCAAAAGCGGATGCTTTCGTGCACTAATTTGTAACAGAATGATTTGAGCGTTCTCACATTCCCATGATTTGATAGCCGGAATCCACGTAAATGACCTGTCCGGTGATCGCCGCCGCGCCGTCGCTGGCGAGAAAAGTTCCCGTTGCACCGAGTTCTTCGGGCAGCACATTTCGTTTCAATGGCGCGTGCGCTTCGTAGTGTTTCAACATGTCCTGAAAACCGGCGATGCCGCGCGCGGCGAGCGTGTTGACCGGGCCGGCGCTGATGCAATTGACGCGAATTTTTTTCGGACCCAAATCGTAAGCGAGATAGCGCGTGCTGGCTTCAAGCGCAGCTTTGGCCACGCCCATGACGTTGTAATGCGGCACGACTTTTTCCGCGCCATAATAACTCATCGCCAGGATGCTGCCGCCTTCGGTCATCAATGGCGCGGCGGCGCGCGCGAGCGCAACAAGCGAATACGCGCTGACATCGTGCGCGACGCGGAACGCTTCGCGGCTCGTGTTCACGAATTCGCCTTCGAGCGCGTCCTTCGGCGCATAAGCGACGGAATGCAAAAGTAAATTCAGTTTGCCAAATTTCTCGCCGACGGTTTTGAAAACATTCGCGATGTCTTCGTCCTTCGTCACGTCGCACGGCATGAGCAATGTGTCGCTGCCAAAAGTTCCGGCGAGTTCTTCGACGTTGTCCTTGAGCCGTTCGCCTTGATAAGTGAACGCGAGTTTTGCGCCTTCGCGCGCCCAGGCCTGCGCGATGGCCCAGGCGATGGAGCGTTTGTTGGCGACGCCGAAGACGATTCCGGTTTTTCCTGCGAGTAATGCCATAATTCTGAAATGTTAAATGGTTTTAACGGCAGGGCGCAAAGCAAATTCAACGGCTCGCGAGGACGCTCGCCCCACCGATTATTTCTTGAAATAAAGTTCCTCGGCGTTCCAGCTCACACGATAATAACTCAAAGCCGTCGGTCGCAGATTCCCGATGTCCGCACGCGCGGCGGCATAATACATCGGTGTGACGGTGAAAATCATCGGCAATTGCTCGCCGAGAATTCCCTGAACTTCATCGAAATCTTTTTTGCGCTCGGCGTAATCCAGAGTCTTTATTTGCGCGTCCATCAATTGATCCAGCCGCGCTTCCCAATCGGTCGAAGGCGTTTTCTGGCGCGGAAACCATTGGTGCGTGAAGCCGTCGGATTTGACGATGTTCATGCTGCCAACCGGGTCGGAACTGCCGCCGCCGAAGCTCAACATCATGCAGTCATAATCATGCGTGTCGTCAATTTTTCCGATCAACGTGTTGAACTCTATCGGCTGGTAAATGACCTTGAAGCCAAGTTTTTCGAGATCGGACTTGATGAGCACCGCGCTTTTTTCGCGCGCGCCATTGCCGACGTTTGTGTTGAGCACGAATTCAATCTGATTGCCGTCGGCGTCTTCGAGCTTTCCATCGCCGTTGCGGTCTTCGATTCCAATTTCTTTCAACAGCGCGCGCGCCTTGTCCAAATCAAGCGGATATTTTGGCGTGTTTGGATTGAACCATTTTATATTTCCCGGCGTGACGTAACCGTAATTGGGAATGGCGCGACCGGAATAAACCGCTTTGATGATGGCGTTGCGGTCAATCGCATACGAGACGGCCTGTCGAAATTTCGTATTGCGAAACCATTTTAACTTTTTCGGATCCACGAGAGGTTTGCCGGTTTTTGCATCAACGTTTGTGTTTTCATTGAACCAAAAAAAAGCAGTTTCCAGTCCAATACCCGGTTCGATCAGGTTAAATTTTCCCTTCGCCGACTCGGTTTTGAAATGGTCGTATTCATACGGGAAAATGAAATCGTCCATGTCGCTTTCGCCGCTCAAAAAACGCAGCGATAGTGCATTCAAGTCCGGCACGACGGTATAGACGATATTGTCAAAATACGGCAAGCGTTGGCCTTTCTTATCCACCTCGCAAAAATACGGATTGCGCTCCAGTAAAATATATTGCGCGGTTTTGTATTCCTTGATGCGGAACGGGCCGCTGCCGACGACGTCTGCGGGTTTCCAATTGATGCCGTAGGCTGAAGTGAACGTGCCGTCCGAAACAGATTTGGCCAGAATATGTTTCGGCAAAATCGGAACGCCCGCGCCAAAACCTTCCAAAAACGGCGCGTAAATTTCCGGCGTCACGACTTGAACAGTCAGATCGTCTGTCTTTGTCACCGCGAATTTTTTGCCGCCGATGATGAAACCGTCACGCGTGACGTTATCAATTTTCGGATTGTAAATCACGTCGTTCCATGTGAACACCACGTCGTCCGCAGTGAGCGGTGCGCCGTCGCTCCAGCGCAAATTTTTTCGCAGCTTGAACGTCCACGTTTTATTGTCCGCGGCATTCGTCCACGATTCCGCCAAACCCGGTGTGACTTGTTGCGACACCGAGTCAAATCCCAGCAATCCGGCAAAAAGATGGCGGAAAATGATTTCGGACGACCCTTCGTTGGCTGTGATGGGATTGAATGTTTTTGGATCGCCATACGCAGCGATGACAAGCCGTCCGCCAGAAATTCCCGGCTCGCAATCCGCGACCAACGGCGGGTCGGGCAACGGATAATTCGCGGGAGAATTTTTCGTCTCTACTTTTTTTCCGCAGCCGGAAAATAAAATTGCCGCAATTAAAACTGTGGTGGCGCAAAACCAATTTTTCATAAGTTCAATTGTAGCAGCCGGCGTCAGCCGGCTCACTTCAAAATAGAGCGAACTCACGTTCGCTGCCACGATAATTTGCTTTTCACTCGCAAGCGCGGAAGATTTTTGCCACGTTTCAAAAGGTTATTGCGATGTGGCGATTTATTTTCAAACGGCTGCTGCACATGATTCCGCTGTTGATCGGAGTTTCGTTGCTCACTTTTCTGCTCATGTCGCTCGCGCCCGGCGATTTTTACACCGCGCTCTCGCAAAACCCGCAAATCTCGCCGGAGACCATCGCGCGGCTCAAGGCGCAGTTTCATCTCGGCGAACCGTGGTATGTGCAATACTTCTACTGGTTGAAAAATATTTTGCACGGCGACTTCGGCTATTCGATGGCCTACAAAATTCCCGCGACCTCGCTCATCTTCGCCCGATTATGGAATACATTTTTGCTTTCGTTCTTCGCGCTCGTCATCGCGTGGGGAATCGCCATTCCGCTCGGCATTTCGGCGGCGGTGAAGCGCGATACATGGATTGATCGCGGCAGTTCGATGATCGCGTTCGTTGGTTTATCCATCTCGGAAATTTTGCTCGCGCTGCTGGCGTTGTGGTTCGCTGCGGCGACCGGATGGTTTCCCGTCGGCGGCGCGCAAAGTCCGTTGCATGATTTGATGCCGCCCGCGCAACAACTTTGGGATTACGCGCATCATCTTATTTTGCCCGCGCTCGTCCTTGCCGCATCCGACATGGCGGGCATCATGCGCCAGATGCGTTCCAATCTGCTCGACACGTTGCGCGCTGAATACGTCACCGCTGCGCGCGCGCGCGGCCTCGCCGAAGGCTGGGTGATTTACAAACACGCGCTTCGCAACGCCATCAATCCGCTGCTGACGATTTTCGGTTATTCGCTGTCCGCGCTGTTGAGCGGCGCGTTCATCGTCGAAAACATCATGGCCTGGCCGGGACTTGGCCGCCTGACGATGGAAGCCTTTTTCGCCAAAGATTCTTACCTCGTTGTGGACTGCGTCGTCATGGCAACGGCGTTGCTAGTGATCGGAAATTTTATCGCCGATATTTTGCTCGCCTGGAGCGACCCGCGCATCCGATTAAAATGAAAGTGTTCCGAATAAAATTATGGAGTGCGCGGACATGTCCGCGCTTTGAAAGCGGCGACATGTCGCCGCACTCCAAAAAATAAAATGGAAACCGCAACGCCAATTACAATTGCCGAAGCGAAAGTCACACTTTCGCCGTGGCAACTTTTTCGGCAGCGCCTCAAGCAGCGGAAAATCGCGATGATCGGCGGCGCGATTTTGATTTTCCTTTATCTCGTCGCGCTGTTCTCCGGATTCGTTGCGCCATACCATTTCGAGCGTCAGGACCGCGACCGGTTTTTTCATCCGCCCATTTGGCCGGAATTGTCGGGCTTTCATCTCGTCGTCCCACGTTACGAACAATTGCCCGGCAGTTTCGTTTATCGCGCCGTTCCAAACGACACGAAGCCGCTTCACTTTTTTATTCGCGGCGACAAATACAAATTGTTCGGGTTCATTCCTGCTTCAATTCATTTGTTCGGCAGCGATGACAATTATCCGGTTTATTTGCTCGGCACGGATCAATTCGGTCGCGACGTTTTTTCGCGGCTGCTTTACGGCTCGGAAATTTCGCTTTCAATCGGCGTCGTTGGAATTTTGCTGTCGTTCGCTTTCGGCATGATCATCGGCGGCATTTCGGGATATTTCGCAGGCGCGACCGATACGATCATCATGCGATTTTGTGAATTGATCATGTCCATTCCCGCTCTGTATTTGATCATTTCGTTGCGCGCCACGTTTCCGCCGGGCATGAGTTCGTCGCAGATTTATGCGATGATTGTCGTGATTTTGAGTTTCATCGGCTGGGCGAGCATGGCGCGCGTGATCCGCGGAATGACGCTGTCGCTGCGGGAGCAACAATTCGTCCTTGCCGCGCGCTCGCTCGGACAATCACATTTGAAAATTATTTGCCGCCACATTTTGCCGAACACATTTTCCTATGTCATCGTGGCGGCGACGCTGAGCGTGCCATATTACATCCTCGGCGAAGCCGTGTTGAGCTATCTTGGCGTCGGCATCCAGGAGCCGCAGGCAAGTTGGGGCAATATGCTGACCGCCGCGCAAAACACCGAATACATGCGCAATTATCCGTGGCTGCTCGCGCCCGGCGCGGCGATTTTTGTCACCGTTCTGGCTTTCAACTTCCTCGGCGATGGATTAAGAGACGCGGCGGACACGAAATCATGAACCTGCTCGAAATCAAAAATCTGAAAATGGACTTCGGCAAAAATGCCGAGGCACTTCGCGCAATTGACGACATTTCATTTTCAATCGGCGCGGGCGAAACCGTTTGTCTCGTCGGCGAAAGCGGTTGCGGCAAAACTGTGACTGCGCTGTCCATCGCCAAACTCGTGCCGACACCGCCGGCAAATTACATCGGCGGAGAAATTTTATTGAACGGTCGCGACACTTTGAAAATGTCCGCGCGCGAATTGCAGCAGATCCGCGGCGGCGTGGTGAGTTACGTTTTTCAAGACCCGGGTGCGTCGCTGAACCCCGTTTTCCGTATCGGCAACCAGATCAAGGAATCGCTCAAGCTGCACAAGCCGGAAAAGGCGAATGACGCCGAAGTGATCCGTCTGCTGAAACTCGTCGGCATTCCCGCGCCGGAATCGCGCATCAAAAATTATCCGTTCGAGATGTCCGGCGGCATGCAGCAGCGCGTGATGATCGCGATGGCATTGGCGAGCGAGCCGAAATTGCTCGTCGCCGACGAACCGACCACCGCGCTCGACGTGACGATCCAGGCGCAGATTCTCGATTTGTTGAGCGAGTTGAAGCAGCGGCTCGGCATGGCGATTTTGCTCATCACGCACAACCTCGGCATCGTCGGCGACATGGCCGACCGCGTGGCCGTGATGTATGCCGGACAAATTGTCGAACTTGCGCCCGCGAAAGAATTGCTGCGAAAACCATTTCATCCTTATACGAAAGCGCTGATGAATTCCGTTCCGAAATTGCACGGGACAGCCGACCGCCTCTCGGCCATTCCCGGCAACGTCCCGCGCATCGGCAATTTCCCGCCCGGCTGCCGGTTCGCCCCGCGCTGCCCGATTGCCAGGCCAGAATGTTCCGAAAAAATTCCCGAACTGCTCGAAGTCGAACCCGGACGTTTTGTAAGATGTCCGTTTTGGAAATGAAAAATGCTTTAGGAATTATATTAGCTGCTGCCGTGAATAGTTAATAGTTGTTTAACACCTTAATTCCATTGGCTTTTCATCATTCTAAATCCGTGTTGCCAAAGTCACCGTGTCTCGGTCCTCTCGATATGGTCAGGCGTCTCAACATTTGGACGCTTAATATCGGGATCGCCAGGCTTAAGCGCTCTGAAAACTAAATTTGCTGTGGGTGGACGACGCGCCAATTCTCCCTCTCTCGCGTCAAATGAAACTGGAACCATGACCAATCCACGTTTTTCACAAAATTTATTCGCAGCGCGGTAACATCTCGCTCGAACGCCAGCCGTAGAAAATCCCGCGCCGCTGCTGGAAACCATATAGGTGTCAGGTCCTGCCGATATTACTTGCGAAGCACAACCGCCGCAAAGAAGTGCCGCAAGTGCTGATAAAGTAAGCAATGTGGTTTTCACTTTGAAAGTGAAAGGGAGAAATTGGTCTGGGTCAATTTCATTTTGCCGCATTGACGCCAAACCGCATTGCGCTTAATTTTCCAGCATGAAAACACTGCAAGTGGAATTGCCCGACCAAATGGCACACGACGTAGAAGACGCCGTGGAAACGGGGAAGTTTGAAAATGCGACGGAGGTCGTGCGCGCGGCGTTGCGCGAATTTATTTCCCATCGCCGGTTTGAATTGATGGAGCGGCAGCAGTTGGATGACATCGCCTGGGCTTTGAATGAAAAGTCCGCCGCGAAATGAAACGACTGGTCGCGGACACGGGGCCGGTCTTGCACTTGCACGAAGCGGGCGCGCTTCATCTGTTTCCGCTGATCGGCGAAATTTTTCTTCCGCCGCTGGTCGCGGCTGAATTGCGTCCGAGGATTCCGGCATTGCCAAAATGGGCGAAAGTTCAAGCGCTTTCTTCGACCGCGCAGGAGCGCGCTTTGGAATGGCGGCGCGCGGGACTGTTGCACGGCGGTGAAGCCGA
Source organism: Candidatus Methylomirabilota bacterium (assembly GCA_035644195.1). GTDB lineage: Bacteria > Verrucomicrobiota > Verrucomicrobiia > Limisphaerales > UBA11358 > UBA11358. The sequence goes on from DASQOZ010000016.1 coordinate 13,653, forward strand.
GGCGCTGGCTTTGGCGCGCGAAGCCAAGGCTGACTGGTTTCTCACCGACGATGCGGCGGCGCGGTTGATGGCGGAATCTTTGAATGTCGAAGTCCACGGCTCAATCGGCATTGTGCTTTGGGCTGCGGCCAACAAGCTTGTGAAAAAATCGGAGGCAGAGTCGTTTTTGACTGGATTGGAAAAATCATCGCTGTGGATGTCGCTTAAAGTTCGCATTGAAGCGCGGGCGGCTTTGGAGAAACTTTTTGCATGAGCGCGCTGCTCGAAGTCAAAAATCTGAAGGTGCATTTTCCCGTGAAGCACGGGATGTTCAGCCGCGCCCGCGAATCCGTGAAGGCGGTGGACGACGTGAGCTTCAGCATCGCGCCGGGCGAAACGCTAGGTCTCGTCGGCGAAAGCGGTTGCGGCAAGACGACGCTCGGCCGCGCCATCGTCCGGCTCGTCGAACCGACGGCGGGGGAAATCTCGCTCGACGGTGAAAACATTTTGAAGATGACCGGCTCGGAACTGCGCGCGCGGCGGCGGAAGTTCCAGATGATTTTTCAAGATCCCTATGGATCGCTCAATCCGCGCATGACGGTCGAGCAGATCGTCGGCGAGGCGCTGGACATCCACAAACTGGCCGACAGTAAATCCGCACGGCAAAAAAGAATTTTTGAACTGCTTAAGGACGTCGGCCTCGACCCAGTTTACGCGCAACGTTATCCGCACGAATTTTCCGGTGGGCAACGCCAGCGCATCGGCATTGCGCGCGCGCTGGCGGTCGAGCCGGAACTGATCATCTGCGACGAGCCGGTGAGTGCGCTGGACGTTTCGGTTCAGGCGCAAATAATAAATTTGCTCCGCGATTTGCAGCAGCAGCGCGGCATCGCGTATCTGTTCATCGCGCACGATTTGGCGGTGGTCGAACACATCAGCCGGCGCGTGATGGTGATGTATCTCGGCAAAATCGTGGAGACGGCGGACGCGAAGGAAATCATCCGCAATCCGCAGCATCCTTACACGCAGGCGCTGATTTCTGCCGTGCCGGAGGTTGATCCTGAAACGAAACGGCAACGCATCGTTTTGCCGGGCGATGTGCCGTCGCCGATCCATCCGCCGAGCGGCTGTCCGTTTCATCCGCGCTGCCCGATTGCACAACTGCCGAAGTGCAAAGACGAAGTTCCTGAACTGCGCGAAGTAAAAAAAGGCGTTTGGGCTTCCTGCCATTTCGCGGGAACGAAGATTGATTCGCGGGCGTAACCGCGTTCGCACGGGCGGCGTCTGATTGTTTGATTATTATTTGGCCGCGACCGGTTGAAAATTAATTTCACCTTTGGCGGAACCGTCCGTGACAAAGAGGCGATATTTGACAGCGGGCTGAAGCGGTTGCGCCCGCTCGCCAGCCACCACGGGTTTCATGCCGGGAACGCGCTGGCCATAATTAAAGGGTCGCTCAATCGGGGCAGAGTTTGTATCAGCAACCAAATGCCAGAGTGGCAGGCAGTTTTTGTTCGTTTGCCACTCGTCCAGCGCGACGACTTTGAGTTCCGTGAGTTTGTATGGCCGGCCTAGTTTGAAAAGGATCGGAACAGTCGCGGAATCAGCGTTGCGATTTCTGGTTCGAGTGGTGCGGGCGTTGTGGCTTGTGATGTGGATGGTCTTTGGCGTGAACCAGTTGGTGAAGTAAAAAACATAAACGCCGGCAACCGCGAGCGCGGCGAAAATGAGCAGCCAGTTTCTTTTAGTCATAAAATTTTTGAATGCGTCGGGCGCATGATCTGTTTAATCAAATATCAAGACGCGCGCGCGGAGCGGATGGTTATGAAAATATCAAATCGCAAAAAATTGGCGGGCATTGAAGCCGGGGCTTTCACCCTGATCGAGCTGCTCGTCGTCATCGCGATCATCGCGATTCTGGCGGCGATGCTTCTGCCCGCGCTGGGCCGTGCGAAGGAAACGGCCAAGCGCATCTCGTGCCTGAGCAATCTCCGGCAGCTAAGTCTTGCCGCGCATATGTATGTGGACGACAACCAGGGCGCTTATCCGCCGCGCTATGACGGGCGGACCGTGACCAGCCGCTGGCCGGACAAGTTTTATGACAATTACGGCAAAAGCTTGAAGCTGCTGTTTTGCTTGAGTGAAATCACCAACGCGCCATATACCTTTGGCGGCGACCCGGCCGTGGCTGACAATTCTCCGCGCAGTTATCTGATCAACGGCTGGAACGATTATTTTCAGAATCCACCAGCAGACCCGCTGGGCATGAACGGCGGGGACAGCATGAAGGAAAATGCCATCATTCACCCAAGCGACACGGTTGTCCTTGGCGAAAAAAATTCCGGGAAGGGAGATTTCTACATGGACGTGAATGAAGGAGCCGGCAACGATTTCAGCGGCGTTCTGGAAGAAAGCCGCCACGACAGCCGGGGGCCGGACACGGAAACCGGCGGCTCAAACTACGCTTTTTCCGACGGCAGCGCGAGATACATGAAGGTTCACACGGCATTGTATCCGCTGAACCTTTGGTGCATCAGCGACACCAACCGGATAATTTTTGCCGACAATGTGAATTAAATCGCGGCAACGATTTCAACAGGGTTTAATTACGTCACCGGCTGAAAATGCAACGCCTCTTGCCACACGATGCCATCCGTCCAAAGTTTTTCCCATACGTTTCGCGCGCAGCCGTAATTCGTCAAGCAACGCCTGTCATGCAGATTATACCAACGCACCGACTTGCTTGAATTTTCCATATTTTCTCCGCGACGGTATCCGGCTTAATTTTCCGCCGCAGGTTTTTTATCGGCTGACTTTGTCGCGTCAGTCGTCCAGACGGCGCGGATCGCGCCTTCATCGCCAAGTCCGGTGGGAACTGCGGAGCTGGGATTGTTGGCGAAATACCATTGCGTGTCCGGCGACCTTGCCGTGCGGCTGCCGGGCATTTCGAGCCAGCCGTTCGGGTCGGTGTTCCGCACCCAGTCCCACGCGTATTGCAGCCAGCGCGCGCGATACTCCTTGTTCTGATGCGCGAACCATGTGATTTCGTCGTAGCCCCAGACCCAGTTGAAATTGCCTTTTGTGTTTGGCTGGCCGGGATGCTCGCTGACGCCGTAATTATCGAGTTCAACGAGGTAGGGCAGGTGCTCGCATTTCCAACCGCTGAAAGTCACGCCGCCTTTGCTCTTGTTGTAAAGGCCGTCGGAGAATCCCAATTTCAAAATTGCCTCCTGCGGTTTGTCTGGAGTTTCCATGACGCGCAACGGAAACGCATTGAAATCCAGGAGCGGATTTCCATTCCGCTGAAGTCCGCCCGTGGGAACGTGGCCGTTCAACAACACCATGTGACGGCGCGCGTGCGTGGACGCATAAGTCCTGACCAAGTTGAACAGATGTTCCCAATGGGCGTTGTCGCGGTCGTTCTTGTTCATGATCTCGACCTGGCCGAAATGGATTCCTTCAAAGCCGCAGTCAATGTAGGACGCAGCCTGATAATAAAACCAAAGCTGGGTTTCGATGCGGCTTTCATCCGGCACTTGCGCGTTCCGGCCCATGGCGCGGCGCTGTTCCGGCGCGGCGTAAATCATGTTCGTGTAGATGAAATTTCTTTTTTCCACCGGCTGGCCGAGCGCGGTGAAGACCCAATTTGGAACCGGAATCTGTTCAACGCCGGGACTTACGGTTTCAAACACGCAGGCTTCGAGAACCAGATCAGGATCGGCGGCAAGCGCTTTGGGAACCTGCTGCTTTGCGCGTTCGATGTTGAACAGGAAATTCGCCTCGCCGTTCCACAGGCAGAGGCTCCGTCCGATATATTTTGCGCCGATGCTCTTGATCATCCGAATGTTGTCATCGAGATCACCGTGGCCATTGAACACGCCTTCCATCGAGATGGAACGCGACAAATAATTTTCCAGCACCGTGCGCGAAATCGTTTTGTCGAAATGATAATCGCGTGATTGCTCTGCGGCATGGCTCGCTCCGGCAAAGACAAATATGGAGGCAATCAACATCCCGAGGGCGATGAGCCTGATTTTTTCTGTTGCCGAGGCGATGAGGGATTTTATCCAGATGTTCATGTTCATATTGTGTGTTTGTATTTTGAAAAATGCGGCACTCAATGCACCGCAAGCGATAATTTTTCAGGCAAATTATCTGACGCGCTGCCGATGAGAAGTTCATAAGCTCCGGGTTCGACCACATAACTCTTGGTCGTGGTGTCCCAATAACGAAGTCGCTCGACGGGAATATTCAATGACACCGAGACGGTTTCTCCGGGCGAAATATGCACGCGCGTAAAGCCACACAAAGCGAGTTTTGGTTGCGGCACTTTGGAATTTACATGGCGGAAATAAACTTGCACCACTTCATCGCCGTCGCGCTGGCCGGTGTTTTTTACTTTCAATGTCAAGGTGAGCGAATCTTTCGCGCTGACTTTTGTCTGATCCAACTTTGCGTTGCTGTAAGCGAACTTCGTGTAACTCAAACCGTAACCAAATGCAAACAACGGCTTGCCAGAAAAATAACGGTGAGTGCGATTGCTCATGCTATAATCCGAAAAATCCGGCAGGTCGGCGGTGGAGCGATAGAACGTCACGGGCAAACGTCCGGCGGGATTGATGTCGCCGAAAAGCGCCTCGGCCACTGCCTGACCGCCTTCGCCGCCGGGATACCATGCCTGCAAAATGGCGGGCAGATTTTCCACCGCCCAGACCATCGCCACGGCGCTGCCGCTGCAATTCACAAACACCACCGGCTTGCCGGTCGCGCGCAACGCCTTGAGCAAATCCACCTGCACTTCCGGCAATTCAATCGCCGTGCGGTCGCCGCCGCCGAATCCGACGTAATTCACCGGCATCTCCTCGCCTTCAAGCTTTGAATTCAAACCGCCGACATAAATAATCACGTCCGCCGCTGCCGCTGCTTTCGCTGCGGCGGCAAGCATTTCAGGTTTTGCACTTTCGCCTTTATGAACGGCCAGCGGACAGCCCGGCTCGTAAGTCACTTCCACATTTGATCCGGCTACGGATTTGATTCCGTCCAGAATGGTGACGGGATGGGAAGGAGTGCCGCTGTAATTGCCCACCAGCATTTCGGCGGAACCGGCATTCTCGCCGATGACGGCGATGCGTTTGATCCTGGCGCGGTTGAGCGGCAGCACGCCGTCATTTTTCAGCAGAACGAGAGATTCTCGCGACGCGCGCATGGCCAGCGCGTGATGGGCGGCGGTGTCATTTTCCGAAAATGGAATTTGCGCGAAAGCCACTTGTTCCGGTGGATCAAACAAGCCCAGCCGAAAACGCGCGGCCAGCACACGGCATAATGAAACATCCATTTCCGCTTCGGTGATAAACCCCTTTCTCACTGCGCGGGGCAGGGCGGCGTATTCGTTTCCGCAGCACAAATCGCAGCCTGCTTTCACGGCGCGGGCGGCGGCTTCCTCGGCTGTCGCAACTTTTTTGTGGTTCGCAAAAATATCATAAATCGCGCCGCAATCGGAAACGACATGGCCTTGAAATCCCCATTGCTTGCGAAGCAGATCGCTCAATAGCAGCGTGCTCGAAGTCGCCGGCTCGCCATAGACGCTGTTGTAAGCACCCATGACCGTTCCGACTTTTCCTTCGCGCACGGCGGCTTCAAAATGCGGCAGATAGGTTTCGTAAAAATCGCGCTCCGGGACTTCGGCGTCATAAGTGTGCCGCGATGATTCCGGCCCGCTGTGAACGGCAAAGTGTTTCGCGCACGCCATCGCCTCGATATATTTCGGATCGTTGCCCTGCAAGCCGGTGATGAAGGCCACCGCCGTCCGCGCGGTGAGGAACGGATCTTCGCCGTAGGTTTCCTGGCCGCGACCCCAGCGTGGATCGCGAAAGATGTTCATGTTCGGCGTCCAAAAAGTGAGGCCGTAATACTTGGCGCTGTCGCCGTTGTGAGTTCTGGCGTATTCGTTGTGCTTGGCGCGGGCTTCGATGGCAATGGTGTGTGCGATGTCATGCAGCAATGGCGTGTCCCACATCGCGGACATTCCGATGGCCTGCGGAAAAACCGTCGCGACGCCGGAACGCGCCACGCCGTGAAGACATTCGTTCCAGTAATTGTAGCCGGGCAATCCGAGACGCGGAATCGCCGGGGCGGTGTTGTGCATCTGCGCCGCTTTTTCGGCGAGCGACATGCGGCTCACCAAATCTTTCACGCGCACTTCCGTTGGCTGGGTTGCGTCTTTCCACAACACCGGATCGGCGACAACTGGCGGAACCAAAGCCGCCGCATCATCGCCGCTGATTAAATCCGCCACCTTCATGGAAACGAGAGAAGCACCGGCGGCATTCCAGATTTCAAAAGTATTCAACTTGGCGTCGCCCCGACGCCCGATGAATTGAATGCTCAACGGCCCGTGCGCGGCATCTCCGGGATGATTGATTTCGGCGCGGATGCGGATGACTTTGTCCTTCCCACCAGCGGCGGCGAAAATATCAAGATTGGTCGCAATCAATTGATCGCCGCAAAGAATGTCAAACACCCGCTGGCCGGCGTGATCGCGTTGGAGTTCCACCAGGCCGATTTCAATCGTGTATTTCCCGGCAACAAGGTCGGGCACGGCGAGTGAAAAGTTTTGTCCGTGAATTTCATCGCGGAACGCCGCCTCGTTACCGGGCGCGTTCGCAATCAAAAAAGTGTCGCTGGTGCCGTGATCATACTGGCCGGTCACCAAAACTTTTTTATCGCAAGCGCCGCAGACCTCATCATCGGCAAATGCCGGCAAGGAGCAGCACAAAACGGTCAGAATTGTAGAGAGGATGGTGAAAGAAATGAACGGGCGCATGGGTTTTGTAATCGCGGAATTTGCCGGGAATGTCTAGGCAAAATATGCGCCTTTATTCTCATTTCGGCTATTTTGTATAAATCAAAATTGCCAAAAACAATTGATTTCATTATTCCAAATCAATGGAGCGGGTGAAGGGAATCGAACCCTCGTGTGCAGTTTGGAAAACTGCCGTTCTACCATTGAACTACACCCGCCTGCGCGTTTGCGCTCCGGCGCGGCAAGCGCGCGCTGGAAACAGTGACCATCTTATTCCTTGCGCTTGCTTTGTCAATTCTTCGCGCTATCATGGCCGCGCATGGCAGCGTTGCTTCTGACCGGCGGTCGCGTGATTGATCCGGCGAATCGTTTCGATTCTTCCACGGATGTGTTCATCATTGACGGAAAAATTTCCGCCGTCGGCAAAAATCTTTCCGCGCCAAAGGGAATTGAAACCTTCGACGCCAAAGGAAAAATTATTTGTCCCGGCCTGATTGATTTGCATGTCCATTTGCGCGAACCCGGCCAGACGGCCAAAGAAAATCTTGCCACCGGAACGGCCGCCGCCGCGCGCGGCGGATTCACTTCGCTCGTCTGCATGCCGAACACGTCGCCGACGATTGATAATTCCGGAACGGTCGCGCTCATCCGCGAACGCGCCGAACGCGAAGGCGTCGTGAACGTTTTCGTCGCCGGCGCGATCACCAAAAATATCGCGGGCGAAGAGCTTGCGCAAACCGGCTCGCTCAAAAAAGCGGGCGTCGTGGCGATTACCGACGACGGCCATTGCGTGCAGAACAACGAACTCATGCGACGCGCGTGCGAATACGCGAAGATGTTTGATTTGCCCGTCATGGATCATTGCCAGGATTACTCGCTCGTGACCGACGGCGTGATGCACGAAGGTTACTGGAACATCGCGCTCGGTTTGCGCGGCTGGCCGGCGGCGGGCGAGGAGATGATCGTGGCGCGAAACATTTTGCTCGCGGAATTGACGGGCGCAAAAATTCATTGCCAGCATTTGAGCGCGGCGGGCAGCGTGGCATTGCTGCGCGAAGCTAAAAAACGCGGCGTCTCGATTTCCGGCGAAGCCTGTCCGCACCATTTTGTTTTGACCGACGCGGCGGTTGCCGGCAGTGAAAAATTTTGGAACGACGACGGAAAAATCCTCGCCGATTCGCAAAATGGCGAACTTCCGTCGTGGCCGAACTACGATACCAATTTCAAAATGAATCCGCCGCTGCGCTCCGCCAAAGACCGCGAGGCGATTCTCGAAGGACTTTTCGACGGCACGATTGAGATTTTGTGCAGCGACCACGCGCCGCATTGCGATTATGAAAAGGAAGTGGAATTCGACTACGCGCCGTTTGGAATCACGGGTTTGGAAACTGAACTTTCACTTTCGCTGATGCAATTGGTTCACACAAAACGGATTTCGCTTTCGGACATGATCGCGAAATTCACCGTCAATCCGGCGCGCTTGCTGAATTTGAACAAAGGAACTTTGAGCGTCGGGGCGGACGCGGACGTGACGGTTTTTGATCCCGATTGCGAATGGATTTTCCGCGCGGAAGAATCCGCGAGCAAATCCAGGAACAGTCCGTTCTCCGGCTGGAAATTGAAAGGCAAAGCTGTGGCGACCATTGTGAATGGAAAAATCGTTTGGTTTGAACAAAACGAATTGGCTGCGGTCTAAATTTTGCGTCCTAAATCCAAAAATCAAAACTATGAAAAAAATCGTCATCGCATTGCTCGTCTGTTTCGCGCTCTTGAGAGTCAGCGCGGCGGATTTGAACTGGCTCACCGACCTGCCGAAAGCGCAGGCGCAAGCCAAAATTGAAAACAAATTGGTATTGCTGGATTTCACCGGCTCGGACTGGTGCGGTTGGTGCAAAAAACTCGATGCCGAGACGTTTTCAAAGTCCGAATTCGCCGATTACGCCGTCAAAAATCTCGTGCTCGTGCAGTTGGATTATCCGAACAAAAAACCGCAGTCCGACGATTTGAAGAAAGCGAATGCCGCGCTTCAAAAAATATAACATCGAGGGTTTTCCGACATTAATTGCGCTCAAACCCGACGGCACGGTGGTCTGGACGCAGGTTGGCTACCTTCCGGGCGGTCCGGCGGCGTTGATTGCGAAACTGGACGACGCGAAGAAAAAATAGTTCGCAGTTTTTTACTTTCATGCGCGGCAAAAATTGCCGCGCATTTTTTTTGCTTCGGACAAATTTCTCGCGTAACTTTCTGTGCATTTGATGAAAGCAATTCTCGCTCTCGAAGACGGTTCAATTTTTCATGGTCAAGGTTTTGGCGCGCGCGCGTCCGCGTGCGGCGAAGTCTGCTTCAACACTTCAATGACGGGCTATCAGGAAATCCTCACCGACCCGTCCTACAAAGGCCAGATCGTCACGATGACGTATCCGCTCATCGGCAATTACGGCGTCAACGAATTGGACGTGGAATCGTGGCGTCCGCACGCGGCGGGATTTGTCATCCGCGAACTGTCGCCGGTCGTCAGCAACTGGCGCGCGGATTTTTCATTGGCGGAATATCTGGAGAAAAATGGAATTCCGGGAATCCAAGGAATTGACACGCGCGCGCTGACAAAAAAACTTCGCGTTCGCGGCGCATTGAACGGTTTTATTTCCACGGAAGAAATTTCCGAAGCCGAAGCCGTCAAGCGCGCGAAGGAATTTGTTTTCGTCGGCGTGGATTATGTCAAGGAAGTGACGCACAAGAAAGCCTTTCGCTGGGACGAGAAGGACGAGCAAAGCGCGGCGTTCGATCTGGTTCGCGGAATAAAAATTGCCGACGCAAAAAATAATCATAAACCGCTTCCGGCGGCGGACGTTCCGATAGTCGCGTTCGATTACGGAATGAAATACAACATTTTGCGCCGGTTGCGTCAGCACGGATTTGCAACGCAAGTTCTGCCGGCGACTGCGAGCGCCGACGACGCGCTCAAGCACAAGCCCGCCGGCATTTTCCTTTCCAACGGCCCCGGCGATCCGGCGGCGTTGGATTACATCGTTCGCGAAGTGAAAACATTGGTGGATTCCGGCACGCCGATTTTTGGGATTTGTCTCGGTCACCAAATTTTGGGACAAGCATTTGGCGGAAAAACTTTCAAATTGAAATTCGGCCATCGCGGTGGCAACCAGCCGGTGAAGGATTTGGAATCGGGCAAAGTGGAAATCACCTCGCAAAATCACGGATTTGCGGTGGACGCGAGCGGTTTGCCTTCAAATGTCAAAGTTACGCGCGTCAATTTGAACGACCAGACGGTCGAAGGTTTGCGCCACAAAACAAAACCGATTTTCTGCGTGCAATATCATCCCGAGGCGTCGCCCGGTCCGCATGACTCGACGCCGCTGTTCGCCGAATTCCGCAAATTGATTGAGCAGCGCGGCTAAATTTTCGCCGCATTTCGAGATTTCCGTTTGACTTGAATTATATCGCGCCCATAATCGGACTCATCAAGCTATGGCCAAACTTGTTATCCTGAATCAGAACATGGCTGGTCGCGCCCACGAATTGAACGTGGAACGCACGACCATCGGCCGCGTCGAGGATAACACATTTCAAATCGCCGACCCGTCCGTTTCCAGCCATCATTGTGAGGCACAATTGCGCGGTGGCGAAATTTTTATTCGCGACCTGAATTCCACGAACGGCAGTTATGTCAACGGCGCGCAAATCACCGAAAGCGTTTTGAAACCCGGCCAAACGCTCCGGCTCGGGCAGGTGGAATTGAAATTGGAAGCCGAAGGCACGCCAGCGGCAACAATTCCCGGAACTTCTCCCGCCCCGTCTTTGCCGAAAAAGCCGGTCGAAGCCACAATGATCATGCCGCGCGGCGTGAGTTTGGATCAATTGGAACAAGGCGGACGCAAGACCGGCTTCGACACTTCCAGCACTGTTTTCAAAAAGAAGCGGAACAAGGTCGGTCAATACTTTTGGATCGCGGCGGGCATCGGCATTTTGATCATTGTCGTG
>DASQOZ010000017.1:0-2364 GCA_035644195.1 Candidatus Methylomirabilota bacterium
GCTGCCCGAATTGCGAATTTTGGTTTCAGCTAAAAAGCCAGCAGACGCGAATCGGCAATTCAATCACGGATGGCGCTTTCGGCGCGATGATGGATGCAATAAAAAATGACCGCACGCCAAATTTCTTTTTCATGCAATACGAGTTGGCGACTTGGAGCGTGAAAAATCTTCTGCTTGTTCCGCACTTTGCTTTTCCGCCGTCAGCAATCATTGAACGAAAACCGCTTTCGCCGACAGCGAGACGTGCCGGATGGATTGGCTGCAACATCGCCCTGAACCGGATTCCGATTGAAGCGCGCATTTCACTCGTCACAGAAAGACAAATTGTTTCGGAAAATGAAGTGCGGGAAAAATTCAAAAAAGTAAAACCGCTAAAAGATATTTCCGTCTCGCAACGCGGCTGGACACTTGACGTTTTGAACATTGTGCGTCGTCTCGGCAAACCGGAATTTACAAACGAGGAAGTCTATGCTTTCACGCATGAGTTGGAAAAATTGCATCCCGGCAATCGCCATGTCCGCGACAAAATCCGCCAGCAGCTTCAAGTTCTCCGCGACACAGGCTTTTTAATTCACGTCAGCCGCAGCGAATGGAAATTGAAATAATTTTCAGACAGAATTACAGAATTATGCAGAATTGAATTCTGTTCATTCGGCTAATCCGCCAAAATTATTGCATGAGCGAAGAAATTTTTGACATCGTCAACGAGCGTGACGAGGTGGTCGGGCAGAACACGCGGCGCGAGGTTCATGCGCGCGGGTTGTGGCATCGCGCGGTGCATGTGCTGGTGTTCAATGCGCGCGGCGAGGTGTTTCTCCAGAAGCGTTCGATGCTCAAGGACATCGCCGCCGGCAAATGGGATTCGTCAGCGTCCGGCCATTTGGACAGCGGTGAGGATTACGACGCGTGCGCGGTGCGCGAGGTGCGCGAGGAGCTTGGACTGAAAATAAAATCGCCGCTGCAAAAACTTTTCAAGATTGATGCGCGCAAGGAGACGGGCTGGGAATTCTGCTGGATTTACCGCTGCGAAAATGAAGGGCCGTTCGTGTTGCATCCCGATGAAATCGAGACGGGCGATTGGTTCGCGCCGGACGCGGTGACGAAGTGGGTGAATGAGAAGCCGCAGGATTTTGCGAGCGCGTTTGTGTTGATCTGGGGAATGTTTTTGGCCACAGATGGGCACAGATGAAACACAGATAGGACAGTCCCAAATTAAAAAATCAACAACTTGCAGTGAAAAGCCTTCCGCGCTTGTGAAATGACGCGTGCAAATTATACTGGCGTTCTAAATTTATGAACAAAGCACCCATTCGTGTCGCAGTCACCGGCGCTGCCGGCCAAATCGGATACTCACTTCTTTTTCGCATCGCCAGCGGCGCGATGTTCGGGCCGGAACAACCCGTCATTTTGCATTTGATCGAAGTGCCAGACGAAAAAGCGCAAGCCGCGCTCGGTGGTGTTTGCATGGAATTGGACGACTGCGCATTTCCATTGCTGAAAGGAATTGTTCCGACATCAAATCTTGATGAAGGATTTCGCGGCGTGAATTGGGCGTTGCTCGTCGGCGCTGTGCCGCGCAAGCAAGGCATGGAACGCAAAGATTTACTCGGCATCAACGGAAAAATTTTTACCGGACAGGGCCAGGCCATCGCAAAAAATGCCGCGAGCGACGTGCGCGTGCTCGTTGTCGGCAATCCGTGCAACACCAATTCCCTCATCGCCATGAACAATGCGCCCGGCGTGCCGAAAGAAAGATTTTTCGCGATGACGATGCTCGACGAAAATCGTTCCGTCACGCAGCTCGCGAAAAAAGCGGGCGTTGACGTGTCTGCCGTCAGCAATCTCGCAATCTGGGGAAATCATAGCGCGACGATGTATCCCGATTTCTTCAACGCAAAAATTTCCGGCCAATCGGTCACGAGCGTCATTAAAGACGAAGCATGGCTCAAAGTCGAATTCATCACGACGATTCAGCAACGCGGCGCGGCCATCATCAAAGCGCGTGGACTTTCGAGCGCGGCGAGCGCGGCGAACGCCGTCGTGGATACCGTTCGCAATCTCACGACGCCGACGAAACCCGGCGATTGGTTCAGCGTCGCGGTTTGTTCGCCCGGCGATTACGGCATCGAGAAAGGATTGATTTTCAGCTACCCAATCCGCACCGACGGCAAGAAATGGGAAATCGTCCAGGGCGTTCCACTCAACGACTTCAGCAAATCGAAAATCGCGGCGACCGAAGCCGAGTTGAAGGAAGAAAAAGGCCTCGTCAGCGATCTCCTGGCGAAGTGACAGAGAATTCGCCATCGGACCTGCCGCGTATCATCGAGCTTCCGCTCTGGCGGATCGAAGCTACGGCAAAAGACG
>DASQOZ010000018.1:0-20096 GCA_035644195.1 Candidatus Methylomirabilota bacterium
CTGCCGCCGCATAAAAACTCGGGGTTGCTCGAAGCGCATCGCGCATTGAAGCACACGGAAGGCATTGCAATCATTGAGTTTTCCAAGCGTGACGTGGTTCGCCATCCGCTCGTGCAGCGAATCATCGGCGCTTACGAAGAACATCGCGGCCAGAAAAAGTCGTGAGCACAATCGTCATCATCACCAATCGTCAGCGAATAAAAAAAATCAATTCGCCTTTGTTGAAATCCGTCGTCAACGCGTTGCTGGCGGAATTGGAGATTGAGAAAGCCGAACTTGGCGTCAATCTTGTCAACGAACGCGAAATGACTTTGGTCAACGAAACTTTTCTGCGACATGAAGGCTCAACAGATGTCATCACGTTTGATTATGGTTCGCCGGTGGGACGAGACTCCCGGCGAGCCGCAAAAAATAAAATCCGGCTCGCGAGGACGCTCGCCCCACCAGGTTTGAATGGTGAGCTTTTTATCTGCATTGATGAAGCAATCGTTCATGCGAAAAAGTTCAAAATGACGTGGCAATCTGAAATCATTCGCTACATCGCTCACGGAATTCTTCATTTGCAAGGCTTCGACGACTTGCGCCCGGACGCGCGGCGCAAAATGAAGCGCGAGGAAAATCGTTTGTTGCGCGGCCTTTCCAAAAAGTTTTCGCTCGCGCAAATCGGCGGCGGTTCTAAACTTCGCGCGTGAAAAAATCACTTTTTGCGCGCTGGCGCGCCAGCTTTTTTACCGGACTTCTGATCGTGTTGCCCGGCGTCATCACGCTGGCTGTCGTAAAATGGTTTTTCGGCACGGTTTCCAGCTTCACCGACGCGCTGCTTTTTTTTCTGCCGTATTTTGCCGAGCCAAAAGCCGTCTATAAAAATGGCGTGGACGGCCCGATGTTCTGGTATTGGAGTTTGTTCGCATTCGTTCTCGCGGTGATTTTGATTTCTGCGGTTGGCGTGCTGGGACGTTATTATTTTGGCAAGCGAATGATCGAATGGGCGGACAACACGATGTTGCGCGTGCCGGTGCTGAACAAAATTTATCGAACGATCAAACAAGTGGACGAGGCGTTCACGTCCGGCAAAAAAAGTTCGTTCAAAACGGTCGTGCTCGTGGAATATCCGCGCGAGGGAATTTATTCCATCGGCTTCATCACGAGCGAGCAGGCGGACGAAGTGGAAAAGAAAACCGGAAAAAAGTGCGTTTGCATCTTTATTCCGACGACGCCGATCCCGACGGGCGGATTTCTAATCCTTGTGCCGGTGGAAAAAGTCATCAAGCTCGACATGAGCGTGGCCGACGGCTTCAAATACATCATCAGCGTCGGCGCGATTTCGCAGGAATATACGCGTGAAGACGTTGAAAGGTTGAAATCAAATCGTGATTGAATCGTCCCGTGGAATCATTTTACGGACGCGGCTGCTGACCGAGACGAGCCTCATTGTCCACTGGCTGACGCCGGACTTCGGGCGCATCGCGACGGTTGCCAAAGGCGCGCGCCGGCCAAAATCGCCGTTTTTCGGCAAAGTGGATTTGTTTTACGAAGCGGACTTTTCGTTCAGCCGCAGCCGCAGTTCGGATTTGCACAATTTGCGCGAGGTGAGTTTGCGTGAAACGAACAAAGCGCTTCGTGAGGATATTTTGAAATTGAATCGCGCCGCTTACGCCTGCGCATTCATCGAGCAGGCGACGGAAACAGAAACGCCGTTGCCCGGCATTTTTGATTTGCTGCGGGAATTTTTGACAATGCTTTGCGGGCAGAAAACTTTGCCGCAACTGATTTTCGCCTTTGAACTGAAATGGTTGCGCGAACTGGGGCTTGAGCCGGACATGGCCGGAACAAATCTGACAGATGGAACAAAAAAAATCGCGGCGATTCTGTCGCAAAAGGATTTTGCGGCCGGTAGGCGCGTCAAACTGACGAAAGCGCAAAACGACGAATTGCGCCAATTTTTGCACGGTTTTTTGATTTTTCATTTAGGGCGTTTGCCCAAAGGCCGCGCGGCGGCGTTGGCGGATCAAAATTGAAATGGCATTTTCGTGTTAGTTGGATTATTTTTCTGCGCAATCAGAGTTTCATGAGAAAAAAATTTTCATCCATTCGCATCAAGCTTGTCGGTGCGGTTCTTTTGTTCATCACGCCTGCATTTTTGGTGATGTATATTTATCACTTGCCGATGAGCCAGTTCACGGTGGGTTTTCTGGCTCTGGCGGCGGCATGGATGGGTGGTGAGCTTTTTGTCCGGCGTCAGGTCAAGGCGATGTCCGAGACGGCTCGAAAAATTGCCGATGGCGATTTGAGCGCGCGAACGGGATTGCCGGACTCGCATGATGAACTTGGCCACCTTGCAAAAATATTTGACCGCATGGCCGAATCCTTGCAGCAGCGCATCAAGGAACGCGAAAAACTTGCGGTATTTGCGCAATTGAACCCGAACGCGGCCATGGAATTTTCAGCCGACGGCTCGCTCGTTTATTTCAATGATGCTTCCAAAAAACTTTCGCAATCGGTCGCCAAAGAGCATCCGCGCGAGATTTTGCCGGTGCGAACCGATGAAATCATTCACGACTGTCTGGCTTCAGGCCGCAGCCGGCAGCATTTGGAAACCAAAATAAATGGCCGCACGTTTTTGTGGTCGTTTCATCCGATGTCCTCGACCGGTGTTGTGCATTGTTATGCTGAAGACATCACCGAACAGTTGAATCTTGAGGAGCAGTTGCGGCAATCGCAAAAAATGGAATCCATCGGCCAGCTTGCGGCGGGCGTGGCTCATGATTTCAACAACATTCTCACGATTATCCAGGGACATTCCAGCGCGTTGCTGGCCAAGCCAAATTTGCCGCCCGAAGTGCTGGATCCGATTCAAGCCGTTTATTTCGCTTCTGAACGCGCCGCGAGCCTGACGCGCCAACTGCTTATGTTCAGCCGCAAAAACATGATGCAACCGAAGCAACTTGATTTGCGCGACGTCGTCGGCAACATGAATAAAATGCTTTCGCGGCTGCTGGGTGAAAACATTGCGCTGCAATTTCAATCGCCGGAGAAACTGCCGCCCGTTCAAGGCGACGGTGGAATGATCGAACAAGTGGTGATGAATTTGTCGGTCAATGCGCGCGACGCCATGCCCGGTGGCGGAAAATTAACCATCCGTCTCGAAGCAATGACGATTGGCGCGGATTATCTCGAAAAACATCCCGATGCGCGCGCCGGAAATTTTGTGCAGTTGAGCGTTTCTGACACTGGCATCGGCATGGACGGCATGACCATGACGCACATTTTCGAGCCGTTTTTTACGACAAAAGAAATCGGCAAAGGCACCGGCCTCGGCCTCGCAACAGTCTACGGCATTGTCAAACAGCACGACGGTTGGATTGAAGTCAGCAGCGAAAAGGACAAAGGGACCACATTCCATGTGTTTTTTCCGACGGATGAAAAAAATTTCGTGCCGGAAAAACCAGAAAGCAATTCAACCGATCCCGTCGCCGGCGGAAGCGAAACCATTCTCATTGTCGAGGACGAGCCTGTTTTGCGCCAAATGGCGCGCGACATCCTTGAACATTACGGCTACAAAATCCTTGACGCTGCCAACGGCAAGGAAGCGCTTGAAGTCTGGCGCAAATCTGCGGACCGGATTGATTTATTGCTGACCGACATGGTGATGCCCGAAGGCGTTTCCGGCGTGGATTTGGCTGAACGCCTGCTCGCCGACCGGCCGGATTTGAAAATCATTTTCACCAGCGGCTATAGTTCCCACGAAATCAACGAGGAACTCGCGCGATCACAAGCGCGTTTTTTGCAAAAACCCTACACACACACTTCGATCGCTAAATTCATCCGCGATTGCTTCGACGAAAATGTCGAGGTCGTTTAACTTTTCAACAAAGTCATCGCCGCTTCGACTGCATTGTCTATTTTGACGGCTTGCAATGCGCCGCCGCGCGGTTTGATTTCCACTTCGCCCTTCGCCAAAGATTTTTCTCCGAGCGCGATGCGGATCGGAAATCCAACCAAATCCGCATCCTTGAACTTCACGCCGGGCCGTTCATCACGGTCGTCGAGAATTACGTCCACGCCGCGCGACGTGAGTTCCGCGTAAAATTTTTCCGCGAGCTTCATCGCTTCATTATTGACGTCAACATTCAGCGGCGTGATGCAAATCTGATACGGCGCGACGCTCAACGGCCAGATGATTCCGTCCTTGTCGTTGCACTGCTCGATGACCGCCTGCAACGTGCGAGTGACGCCGATGCCGTAACAACCCATCACGCACGGTTTGCGATTTCCTGATTCATCAAGATAAGCTGCATTGAATGCTTCGCTATATTTCGTGCCGAGTTTGAAAACATGTCCGACTTCAATCGCGCGGCGAATTTTCAATTGCTTGCCGCATTTCGCGCAAGGTTCGCCAGCCGTCACGATTCGCAAATCAAACCAATCCGTCACTTTGATGTCGCGCTCAATGGAAACATTTCGCAAATGAAAACCGTCTTCGTTCGCGCCGGTCGTCATTTCATTCGCGCCGCGCAAACGTTCGTCGGCAAAAATTTTACAATTATCCCACGCTTGACTCTTTCTGACGTCTAAAAATGTTTGCTGTATTTCTCCGGATAGATGTTCATATTGCATGTTAATGGCACCGAGATTTCCGGGATGTGCGCCCAAAAATAAATTGATTTCTTCCGCCGTTGCCGGGCGAAAAACCGTTGTCCCGATTTTTCCAGCGAACTTCGCTTCGTTCAATTGATCGTCGCCGCGGATCAAAACAATCACCGGCTTGCCGTCGGCAATATAAATCAAAGTTTTGATTTGGCGATTTGCGGGAACACTGTAAGGCGCTTTGCTCAAGGCTTCGATTGTCACGACGCCGGGCGTGGCAAATTTTTCAATCGCCGCGCCGATTTCGCGTGTGGCAGTTTTGGGAATTCCGCTCGTCGCCTTTTCGATGTTTGCCGCGTAACCGCAGCTTTCGCAAAACACGACTTCGTTCTCACCCGTTTCCGCCGGAATCATGAATTCATGCGAAAACTTTCCGCCAATGACGCCGGTGTCCGCTTCGACCGCAAATGCTTTCAACCCGCAACGCGCAAAAATTTTTGCATAAGCGTCATACATTTTTTGATAAGTGATTTGCGCCGCATCGTCCGTCACGTCGAAGCTATAGGCGTCCTTCATGATAAATTCGCGCGCGCGCATCAGCCCGAAGCGCGGACGGATTTCGTCGCGGAACTTCACGCTGATCTGATAAAAATTTTTCGGCAACTGGCGATACGAATTGATTTCGCCTGCGGCAATCGTCGTGATGACTTCTTCCGCCGTCGCGCTCAAAACCCATTCGCGATTTGCGTTGTCTTTTGCTTTGAACAAAACGGCGCTCGCGGTTTCGTAGCGACCGCTTTGCTGCCAGATTTCCGGCGGTTGCAGTGCGGGCAAAAGAACTTCAATTGCGCCGGCGCGATTCATTTCTTCGCGGACGATTTGCTCGACCTTGCGCAACGCGCGCAGTCCGAGCGGCAGAAAAGAATAAACGCCGCCTGCGAGTTTGCGGATGAGTCCGGCGCGCAGCAAAAGCTTGTGCGAGGCAATTTCCGCGTCAGCCGGAGCTTCGCGAAGAGTTGGAATTAAAGTTTGTGACCACTTCATTTTGAAAAAGATTAACCACAAAGACATCAAGACACGAAGATTTTATTTCTCTGCGCCTCGGCGTCTCTGCGGTTCAACTGTTGCCGTTTATCTTTTTTCCGCTACATTGCTCGCGTGAACAGGCTGACGAAACAGGAGCAATTGGTGCTCTGTATCGTTTTGGGATTGTTGCTGACGGGCTGGGCGGTGAAGTTTTACCGGACGGCGCATCCGGCAACGACGGCGATTCAAACGAAACCTTAAAATGCAGGAAATCAACTTCGATGCGACGCTGGAAAACATTCTGGCGAAGGATTCACGCTATTCGCATGAGGCATATATGTTTGTGCGCGAGTCGTTGGATTTCACGCAAAAAATCATCGGCAAGGAAAATCGCGGAACCGTTCGCCACGTGAGCGGACAGGAATTGCTCGACGGCATCCGGCAATTCGCGCTCCAGCAATTTGGTCCGATGGTCATCACGGTTTTTGAAGAATGGGGCGTGAAAAGCTGCCGCGACTTCGGCGAAATTGTTTTCAACATGGTCGAGGCAAATCTTTTGGCGAAGACGGACAAAGACACCCGCGACGATTTCCAAAACGGCTACGATTTCACGGATGCCTTTCGGAAACCTTTTTGGCCGCAGGACAAATTGAAAACGGAGACGAAGCCGGTTGCCGGATGAATCGAACAAAAAATCTTTTCTCAATTCAAATTTGCGATAAATTGACTTTATGAGCGCAACAATGGCGGCGGTTAAAATCTCCCGTTTTCAAACGGTTCTGGCTTCCGTTGAATCCCTGCCGACAGACGATCAGGCGATTCTTGCCGAAGTCGTGACGAAGCGGGTCGCGGCAAAGCGGCGGCGTCAGTTGGTGAAGGAGATTGCCGCAGCGCGGCATGATTATCGCCGGGGTAAAGTCCATCGCGGCACGGCGGCGGATTTCATTTCCCAATTGAGCGCGCGATGAACCTCGTTTGGAGCGCAAAATTTACGCGCGCGGTCAAACGGGTCGCCGGACGCGATAAAAAATTGCTTTCCGAAATCGAACGGACGCTGACGCAACTGGCTGCCGATTCCAAACACACTTCGCTCCGAACTCATAAACTGAAAGGTGAATTGGCGGGCACTTGGTCTTGCTCGGTGAGTTACGATTTGCGAATTCTTTTCGATTTTGTAAAAAATCCAAAAACCAGCGAGGTCGAAATTTTTTTACTGACGATTGGAACTCACGACGAGGTTTATTAGACCCTTTCGGTCACAGAATAAATTGGCTGCGGAAATAAAAGCGACACCAGAATAATTGCGGAAAAATGAGTCACGCGGAGAACGCGAAGTTGGCGATGGAAATAAAAGAATTGGGTGACAAAATGTTGCTTATTTCGACTGTTGGCCAAATACTGAAACCACCGATGTCGACGCAAGATTTGGATATTTGTGTCGAAACTCATCTGTCGTTCCACTGAAATTATTGGTAACTTTCGTAACGCTCCACTCTTGATTTAAACCATTTATCTTTACATAACCGATAAAATCTCCGAAATAAGTAGCAGAGTTTGAGCGAACCTCGAATGGAACGGTATTCAAAAACGTGCGCCGTCCGACAGTTCGACGATCCACAAAAGTAGCCACAAATCCGGCCACTCTATATTGGCCTGGTTCAACGGAGATGCCATACACGGAATCTTTGTCCTTAAACTGAATCAGATATTCTTGTTTGGAATTATCATTGCGAAGTCGTAGTGCAAGTTCATTTCCAAAAGCGAAGTTGGGTCCGGTTACAAAACGTCCATAAACAACAGCAGTATTTGTGTCAATCTTGAATGATTGCGCCACTGGCGGAGAAAAATGAGCCCAAGAGATTAACGGTGGCAAAACACTGGTGCATGAAACCAATAGCATCGCAATGCTGCAAATGAAAAAGATTCGTAGTGTTTTCATGATTGATAGGCGTTGATTTAATTGAAGTTTTCTTGCCTGTCAACGTGACATTTCCATCGGCGCGGCATCTTTGTAGTTCATCATCCGAAAAAATTAAAGCGCGTCAGGAGCGGCACATTCTGAATCTTGTTGAATCGTTTTCTGCAAATATGTCCTGCCTATGGCACTTTGGCGCTGCGAAGGCGGAAGGACTGCCCGCCCTACCTGATTTTCTCCACGCGAATTTTATTCGTCTCGTTGACGCCGAGCTGGAGCAGGGCGGCGTTGGTGTAAAGTTCGAGGTTCGGTTTGACTTGCGGCGCGCTGCGCGTTTCGCGTTCGCGCTTTAATTCATTCACCGCCAGCGTGTCGAGCGCGACAGGATCGCGGCTGAACCACAATTGATTCAGCACTTCGGAATAATGCAGCAATCCTTTGTCGCCGCCTTCGTATTGGCCGAGCAACGCGTCGGTGATGTTGAGCGCAACTTTGTCGCTGATGGATGGAAGGGCGTAAATTTCCGGCACGGCGACGGAAAGGCGGTCGGCGTCGCCTTCAAACCGGAACGTGTTGTCCACGCTGCCGATGGCGAGGCTGAAAAGTTGCCCGCAAACGCCGATGTCATTGTTGTTGAGCAAGGGCGCGACGCTGATGATTTTTGTGATTTGCCGGCTGACAATTTTTGAGACGAAAGATTTTCGCCCGATGTCGTTGCCTTTTTTTCCAAATTCCAAATCGCCGTAAAGCAGATTGCCGATGACGGGGCTGTCTGGCAGATAAAAATTCGTCGGGTCGTATCCGGTCTGCGCGCAATCGGCCACGCGCACGCCGAGTTGCCTGCCGAGCGCGATAAATCCGGCGGCGCGCAAATCGGCTTCATGCTTGTCCCAAATGAGGATGTGATTCTTCGGAATTCCCGCGTCGGTCAATCCGTGAATAATTGCGGCAACGACGGCGGGCCGCGCGCCACTGATTTCGCCGCCAGCGGAAAAAACTTTAATGCCGACAACATCTTGCGTTGCAATCAAGCTTCTCCACGCGGCGGAAACATTTGTTTTGCCGGTGAAATGAGCGAGGCCGCGATTGACCATTTGTTGGACGACGGCGTCATTCGGCTCAAAATCTGAAATGGCATTTGTATTTTCGACGATGATGACGCGCGACATGGCATTTGTGGAATTGACTAAAAACGATTCCGCGCGGCACGGCCAAATGGCGAGCCACGACAAAAAAAAGACGGATTGTATTTGGAGTGCGCGGATATGTCCGCGCTTTGATTCTACGCGACATGTCGCGTAGAGGAAAGCGGCGTCAAGCCGCCGCAGTCCAAAAACCAGACCTTGCCATATGAGTGCGTTTCTTGACACTTTCAAGCGTGAATGATAACACCATCGCGGATGTCAGCCAAAAAAAATCGGATTTGCGGCGCAATTGTTTTTATTGCGCTGGCTGTTCTCATTTCCGGCTGTTCGCCGCCGGGACCGCGCGTATTGCTGAAAGGAAAAAAATCCCTTGAAGGTGGCGATTACGCCAATGCGGTCGCGCAATTGAAGATCGCCACGAGCGTTTTGTCCACAAATGCGCTGGCATGGAATTATTACGGCGTCGCGCTGCAGCACGCGGGACAATTTGATGACGCAGCGTCGGCATATCAGAACGCGCTGAAGTTCGACCGCGATTTGGTCGAGACGCATTACAATCTCGGCTGCCTCTGGCTGGAACAGAACAAGCCCGCCGACGCGCGGACGGAATTCACGGCTTACACGCTTCGCCGCAGCAATACGCCGGAAGGCTGGCTTAAGCTCGGCATGGCGCAATTGAAAGCGGAAGATCTGCTCGCGGCGGAAAAAAGTTTCAGCACGGTTCTTTCGTTGAACCCGAATAATGCGGAAGCGTTGAACGGCCTTGGGCTGGCGCGAGTTGCGCGCAATCGTCCGCAGGAAGCGGCGAAATTTTTTGCCGAAGCGATCAAGGAGCATCCCGATTTTGCACCGGCGCGATTGAATCTTGCCATTGTCAACGAACAGTATTTGCACGACGAAAAGGCGGCGCTGGAAAATTATCGCGCGTATCTGGCGATGACACCGCAACCGGAAAATTGGGAAGTCGTCAACGCGCGGGTCAATAATCTCGAACCACCGGTGAAAGTGGCGATGGTGAATCCACCGGAAAATCAAACGCTCGCGCCAAAACCAATTGAACCGGAACACGCGCCGACTGTTTCGTCTCATCCAACTCAACCGACGAAATCGCAGCAAACGCCGCAAGTGGTAAAAGTGCAGCCGGAGCCGGTGATTGTCGGAAAACTTGTCGAGACAGGAAATCCTCCGGCGGGAACGAAGACGGGCACTTTGCATAATGTGAATCCGTTGAATTGGTTTGGTTCATCGAAAAAAAATTATGCCGAGGATGGTGTGACGTCGTTGCCGTCGGGAAATGCAAAGCCCGTTTCTCCGCCGCCGATAAAGTTTCAACCCGCGCCACCGACATTTCCGCGTTATTTGTATTTGTCACCGCGCAAACCGAGAACGGGCGACCACAAAGCGGCGGCGCGAGTTTTTGCCGAAGCACATGGGTTTGAGCAAAAACAGCAATGGGCGGACGCGATGGCATCGTATCAAAAGGCCGCAGCACTGGATCCGGGCTGGTTCGAGGCGCAATATAATTACGGCGTGCTGGCCTATCGGCAGCGCGATTTTGGCCATGCACTGCTGGCGGACGAAATGGCGCTGGCGATTGAGCCGGACTCGATTGACACGCGATATAATTTCGCGCTGGCGCTCAAAACTACCGGCTACGCGACCGATGCCGTCAATGAGTTGAAACGCATCGTTACCGAAAAACCCGACGATGTGCGGTCGCATCTGGCTTTGGGCAATCTTTATGCGCAGCAATTGCGCGAGCCGGCGCTGGCGCGGCAACATTACCTGAAAGTGCTCGCGCTGGACCCGCGCAATCCGCAGGTGACGGACATCCAATTCTGGCTTTCCGCGAACCCGCAATGAGTGAACCGAAAATTTTTGAAAATTTTTGTGGCATAATTCGTTTCGTCTGCTAAATTCCCGCGCTCTAAATGAACCGGACAAAACCGGTCAACCGTTTTAATTTTGTGACAGCGAAAAATAACAAGAAAATCGCGCCGCGCGGAAAATCGCAGGCGTCCGCCACCGCCGCCAGCATTCTGGGGCGTCCGATGTCAAAATCCGGCGTCATTGAACCGAAGAAAATCAAGGCCGAATGGCAGAAGTATTACGTCCATTTGGTCGAATTGCGCGCACAATTGCTTCGCCAGATGAATGGCCTGGCGCAGGAATCGGCGCAGGAACTGGCCGGTTACAGCCTGCACATGGCCGATTCGGGCACGGATAATTTTGACCGCGATTTTGCGTTGAGCCTGCTCTCGTCGGACCAGGACGCGGTCTACGAAATCGAAGAGGCGCTCAAGCGCATCGAGAAAAAAACCTTCGGTGTTTGCGAATTGACCGGCAAAAACATCCCGCGCGCGCGGCTTGAGGCGATCCCCTGGACGCGTTTTACAGTTGAAGCGCAGGCGCAATTGGAGAAAGATGGCGCGTTGAAATCCCGCCGCCTCGGCCAGCTTGGCACGATTGACAGCGCGGGTGTTTCCGAAGTCGAAGGCGACGAAGCCGAAGAACCGGAAGAAAAAACCGTGAAAGAAAAGGAATAATTATGGCACGCGAAGTAATCACCATCGAATGCACCGAGGCGCGCAAGGAGGGCAAATCGCCCTCGCGCTACACCACCACGCGCAATAAAAAATTGCAGACGGAGAAATTTGAAGTCAAAAAATATAATCCGGGGCTGCGCCGCCACACGCTGCACAAGGAGATCAAATAATTATGCCTCGCAAAACGAACACGGAAAAGGACAAGCGCGGTTCGCGCCGCGGCCAGATGGAAAACCGCACGCCGCGCCCGAAGCCGAAAATTGATTTCACCGAAGACGCGCTCGATTTCAAGAACACGAATTTGCTCCGGCAATATGTGACGGATTCAGGCCGCATTCTCCCGCGCAAATACACCGGAATGCCGGCGCATTATCAGCGCCGCCTGACCAAGGCGATCAAGCGCGCGCGGCAAATGCTGCTGATGAAGTAATTGTCCAAAATTTTCAAACGCCGACTGCGATTGCAGTCGGCGTTTTTTAATTTCCGGGAAAGAAAATTAGCCTTAAGGAGATTTTTGCTTTTCGCCAGCATTTCAGCAAACACGCTGGCGTTTTCTTTACAGCCTGAAAAATTCTGGCCTTAAGCCATTTCTTCGGACAACCAATCGCCGAGATGCAAAAACTCCTTGATCTTCCGGCGCTCGTAGCGATTTTTCTGCGGTTTTTTTGGCAAATGTTCTGTTTTGCGGAACGGATGTTTAGGATTGCGGATTGTTTCGCTCATGACTTCCAATGTCTTCATCATAGCATTTTCCTTTCGCAAAGAACTGACAGCGTAAATGATGCCAACGTTTCCAAAATGTTTCAACTTTGTCATCTGCCAGTAATGAGACGCACACCGGAGGATTCCCGTTCAAAGTTTCAAAAGAAATTTTCTAAAAACAAAACGAGCCAGACCGCCATTCTTTTTCGCTTTTCGCCGCGGCCAATTTCAATCCGCAATTTTCAAATGCCTTTTGCACTTCTGAAAATTCGCGCGTTAAAATTCCCGCCAGGACCAATGTGCCGCCGCGATTCATTTGGGCGACAATTTTTTTGCGTTCTGCAATGAGCAGATTGGAAATCAAATTCGCGCAGACCAAATCAAATTGCGCCTTCGGTTTCGTCGAAAGTTTTGTCACGTCGCCGCGCCTGATTTTGATTTTTCGCAAAACATCGTTCGCGCGGGCATTTGCTTTTGCAACGCGAACGGCTTCAGCATCAAAATCAAACGCGTGAACCGGTTTGTAACTGAGTTTTGCCGCCGCAATCGCCAAAATTCCAGAACCGGTTCCAATGTCCAAAAAAGATTTGAAATTTTTTGTAGCGGCTTCTTGGCAGAAAGCCGCACTTTTTTTATTCCTGATTTCCGGCGGTCTGCCGACCGCCACTACAATCTGACGAAGACAAAACGATGTCGTCGGATGTTGGCCGGTTCCAAAACTCAACCCCGGATCGAGAACGACGACGGCTTGATTCTTCTTCGCACGACGCTTGCTCCAGCTCGGTTTGACGAGCAGTGCATCGCCAATTTCAATCGGCTTGAAATGCCGCTTCCATGAATTTGCCCAATCTTCGCGATGAACTTTGCCAATTGAAATTTTTCCTGATCCGACTTTCAGACTGCAATTTGCAATTTGCTGCAAGCTTTCGCGAATTGCTTCGCGGACTTCGCGCGACAGAAATTTCTTTGCAGAAAAATAAATTGAAACGATGCTTGTTTGCTTTTCGACATCGAAATAAGACGAAGCAGTGCCATTAAAAATTCCGCCAAGCATTTCCGTGACGGCATCTTCAGCTTCAAGCGTCGTGGCAACGGAAATTTTCCAAAGTGGCTTCTTTTCGTTCGTTCTCATCCTCATCGTCTTCCTCATCCTCACTTTTTGACGACGACAATGACGATGAGGATGAGAAGGATTCATAAGTCACGCCACGGAGTGAAATTGAGCAATTCAATTTCCGCATGATTCGGATGCAACGCGATTTGCGTGACACTGGCGTATTCGACTTCAAACATATTTGTGCGCGGCAATGGAAGTTTAAGCAGAATTGCCAGGATCATGCGAATGACCCCGCCGTGACAAAAGATGCCGACGGTCTGGCCGGGATGACTTTCGATGATTTTACGCAGGCACGGCTCGACTCGTGCGCGAAATTTCGGGCCGGTTTCGCCATTTGGCGCAACGCCGCGCTCAATGTGATCAAGCCATTCGTGCGTCAAGAGGTTGAAATTTTTGGACACTTGCTCCCAGTTCAAACCCGTCCAATCGCCGAAATCCACTTCGCGCAAATCTGGCAAAATCGTTTGTGGCGGCGTGCCGTTTTTCAAAACCGGCGCGAGCGTTTGCTGGACGCGTTTCATCGGGCTGGCGTAAATGGCGTCCATTTTTTTACCGCGAAGAAATTTCGCGAGCATCTGCGCCTGCTCATGGCCGCGCGGCGAAAGGTTCATGTCAATTTTCCCGCCGAAAATTTTTTGATAGCGTGACTCAACTTCGGCATGGCGAACGAGCAAGAGACGCGTGGGTGTGGACAACATATTTTTACGCGAGCGCTTTTTGCTGCGCGGCGAGCAATTCTTTAATTCCCGCTTTGCCGCACGCAAGCAAATCGGCCAATTGCTTTTCGGAGAACGTCGCCTCTTCGCCGCTGCCTTGAAGTTCGATGAATTCACCGGCGAAATTCATCACCAGATTCATGTCAACGCTGGCGGCGACATCTTCGACATAATTCAAATCCAGCAACGGCTCGCCGTTCACGATGCCGACGCTCACGGCGGCGACCGGATGAAGCAACGGACTTTCCGTCAACTTCTGCGCATCGAGCAATTTTTTAATTGCGAGCGACAGCGCGACGAATGCGCCGGTGATTGCGGCAGTTCGCGTGCCGCCGTCCGCTTGCAACACGTCGCAGTCCACGCAAATCGTCCGTTCGCCGACTTTTTCCAAATCAATCGCCGCGCGGATGGAACGGCCGATGAGCCGCTGGATTTCCGAGGCGCGCCCGTCCAATTTGCCTTTCGTGATGTCGCGCGGTTTGCGCGTGAGCGTGGAGTAGGGGAGCATCGAGTATTCCGCCGTGAGCCAGCCGCCGGCGACCTTTTGCTCCTTCATCCAGCGCGGCACGGATTCCTCGACCGTCACGCCGCAGATGACACGCGTGTTGCCCCATTCGATGAGCGTCGAGCCGGTCGCGTGCGGCGCGATGTGATTTTGAAAACGCAGCGGGCGAAGTTGGTTTGCGGCGCGGCCATCCACCCTCCGCAGTGCTACGGAGGACGGGTCGGCGCGGATGAATTCAGCCATAGTGCAACAATGTTAAACGTCAACCGTGCAATCGGGCAACGAGGAAAACGACGAACGGATGTTAAAATGCTTGGGCATTTCAATGAAATGCAATAAAACAGTTGCGTGGAAGACATCCGATATTCAGAACTGCAATTTCTTCAAGGGCTCGCAAACGGCTCTATCCAGTTGTTTAGTCATTATGATGAAAAACAAAAGCCAATCGTTTCAAAGGTGCTCGGGCTCTATTCGGATAGCTGGACAAGGACATCAGCGAGCAATTGAGATTGCCGAAGCAATTCGGCAAGGTGTCGAGTCTTTGAGTTGTGAATATAAAAATATTCAACTTCCAAAAGTAACAGCCAGTATTGGTATTGCGACCGCGCCGCCTGAAGAAAGAAAATTTGAAATTGAAACTCTTGCTGAAAGCCGCAAACGTCAAGCTAAAGAAAAAGGCAAAAATCAGGTCATCGCTGTTTAGTAATTGTTCTATGTAAGATGACGCGGTTTCCAAGTTTTGAATTTGCCGGAAATATCTTTCTTTTGCACTCTACGCAATTCGGCAATTGCAGACATTTTCAAATTGGGAAATTTCGTTTCTCGCATTTGACTTAAATCCAAATGCACAGTGCTATTTGCTGCCGCAATTTTTACTTTTGATTTCAGTTCTTCTCCGCCTCAATCGCCGCAAAGGCATTTTCCAAACTGTTGATCCGGTTCTGATGCGTTTGATTTTTGATGTTCAAAATCTGACGCAGATATTCCACGGCGTCGGAAATGTTCTTGATTGATTTGGGCAGCATCGCGCCCGCAGCATTTGCGTGGCCGCCGCCTTGAAATTTTTCCGCAACTTTCAACGCTTCGCCATTGCGGCTGCGAAAGCTGGCGATGACTTGATTGTTTGCCCTGCGAAACAGCGTCACCAGCACGGGAAACCTCGTCACTTGCTGTTCGAGCAGTTGATGGACGATCAGATTATTGTTTCCGACAACGGTTTCCACGTGGCCGACGGTCGGGCAGATTTCCGTGATGTTGGATTTGCTCCATTCGAAGCCGATGGGATTTTCAATTTTCCGTTTCACCGCCATGACTTCGAGCAGCGGATGGTCGAGCAATTTTTCGATGTCGCCGCCGATGAGCGTGTGCAGATTCCAGAATTGATAAATCTTCACGAGGTTCGCGTAATCGCCCGCGACAATGAAATCCGGGTCATCTTCCAGAAATAAATCGGCGACGTTGTTCAAATGGACGAGCCGGTCGAGCGCGGGCGAATTGACGCCGTGTTCCTTGCACAATTCGTAGCAGAGCAGGCCGGCGGATTTGTTCACGTCGTGGATGAGCCGCGCATTTTTCGCCGCGACATCGGTGACGTGATGGTCAATGACGACCCAATCCGGCTTGTCCATCCGCGCTTCAAAACTGAAGTCCGTTACCCACGCGGATTTCTCGCGCAATTCGCGTTGTTTCCAAAAATTATAGTGAGCCGCTTCCAGCCGGATTTCCGTGCCGAAAAGTCTTTTGGCGAGTTTTTGCAGCAGCGCGCCGGCGATCAAACCGTCGAGATCGCTTTCGTGCGTGATGATGATTTCCGGTTTTGGCAGCGCCGTCATTGGTGTAAAAGTAATTCAACGACAGGCATTTTGCGAGAGAGGAATTCGATTTAACCACCAAGACACGAAGAGAAAAATTGTAATTCCTTAAACTTTTGCGGCTGGCGCGGGAACTGGCTTTGGTTTGCGATTGCGAAGATATTCCACGATTCGATAGCCGAGAAGGACTGTCAGCACGGCGGCGAACACGAGCGGCAGGCGCACATCGGCTTTCACCTGCATATAATAATGGATCACACCGGCGATGGCGGCGACATACGCGAGCCGGTGCAACGCGCGCCAGCGTTTGCCGCCGAGCCGCTTGATCATCGCATTCGTCGAAGTAATGGCCAAAGGCACCATGACGAGCAGCGCGGTCAGGCCGAACCAAATATATTTGCGCGCGATGATTTCATGCAGCGCGCTTGAAAAATTGAACTCGCGGTCGAGGCTGTAGAAACACAGAAAATGCAGGCACGCATAAAAAAAGGCGTAAAGGCCGAGCATCCGGCGAAGTTGAATGACCCAATTCAAACCAAAAACTTTTCGCACCGGTGTCACGGCCATCGTCAGAATCAAAAAAATCAATGCCATCATGCCGGTGGTGAGGATGAGAAAATTTTGCGGATTTGCGCCGAGCTTGTGATGCGATTGATCCCACATCAACAAAACGAGCGGCACCGCGCCGTTGACCAGCACGAGCAATTTGAGAAAACGAATGTCGGATTCTTTCATTCTAATTATTTCCCTCGCCCCGTCTGACGGGGAGAGGGTCAGGGTGAGGGGTTTTTGATTTTAGAAATGAGCGCCACCTCACCCCGGCCCTCTCCCCCGCTTCGCGGCGGAGAGGGAGAAAAATGCGAGCGCGAAACAAAAATTTATTAGTCAAAGGAATCATCACAGCATCAGAAATTTTTTCGCAAATCCATGCCAGCGTATAAATGGCCGACTTGTTCTTCGTAGCCATTGAACATCAGCGTCGGGCGACGTCCCGGTTCGCCGATGCGTTGCTCGGTGGCCTGACTCCAGCGCGGATGATCCACATGTGGATTCACATTTGCATAAAAACCATATTCATTGGGCGCCGCATCGCTCCACGTTGTGCGCGACGGCGTTTCGACCAATTTAATTTTGACGATGGATTTGATTCCTTTGAAACCGTATTTCCACGGAATAATTAAACGAATCGGCGCGCCATCCTGCGGCGGCAATGCACGTCCGTAAAGTCCGCTCGTGAGCAACGTCAGTGGATGCATCGCTTCATCCATTCGCAAACTTTCGACGTAAGGCCAATTGAGAACGCCGCTTTTTTGTCCGGGCATCCGCGTCGGGTCGAACAATGTCTCGAACGCCACATATTTCGCGCTGCTCAACGGCTCGACGGCATTGAGCAATTTGGAAAGTGAAAATCCAACCCACGGCACGACGAGCGACCAGCCTTCGACGCAACGCATCCGATAAAGGCGTTCTTCCGGCGAACTGATTTTCAAAATGTCGTCGAGCGCGAACACTTTCGGCTTGTTCACCAAACCTTCGACCGAAACCGTCCAGCCGTCGGTCTTAAAATTCGCCGCTTTCTCCGCGACTGATTCCTTGTCGGTGGAGAACTCGTAAAAATTATTATAGTGCGTGATGTTCTCCAGCGACGTTTGCTCCTCATCCACGCGAAAGCCGGAATTGTCCGCCGCCGCGACGGAATTGGTGGTGATGCCTTCTATTTTTGCCGTTTCAATCGCTTTGACCTTTGTGGTTCCAACCGGATTTAATTTTCGGTAAACCACGCCCGTGGCCACGGCGCTGGCGGTGAGAATTCCAGCGCGGATAAAATTGCGCCGGTTGAAATAAAGCGCCGGCGGCGTAATCTCTCGTGACAAAATTTTATTTTCGTTTTTCAACGGCAGAGGGTCGACCTTTCTCAATAGACTAAAAAATTGCCGCGAGCGTTCAAACCTTTTATTTCACCGATTGATTTCGGCGAAGCAAATGTCAGTGATGAAAAGAATCCAAATGCTTTGATGGAATAATTCCTTTGAAATCCGGTCGTTTCTTCGCCAGAATGCGCGTCCTTTTGAAATGAAACGCACGCATCATTGCAACGAATTACGCCCGCAGCACATCGGGCAAACCGTCACGCTTTCCGGCTGGGTTCATTCCCGCCGCGACCTCGGCGGACTCATTTTCATAGACATTCGCGACCGCGAGGGCCGCACGCAAACCGTTTTCGATCCGTCCGATTTGCCGAAGGAAATTTTTGAACGCGCCGCGTCGTTGCGAAGCGAGTGCGTTGTCAGCATCAGCGGCAAAGTCCGTTCACGCCCCGCTGGAACGAACAATGCAAAAATTCCGACTGGCGAAATCGAAGTCGGTGTCACTGCGCTCGAAGTTTTGAACATGGCGGAAGTGTTGCCGTTTCCCGTGGACGATCCTGAAATCGCGAACAAGGTGAATGAAGAATTGCGATTGCAATATCGCTACCTCGATTTGCGCCGTCCTGAAATGGCGCGCAATCTGAAACTGCGTTCCAAAGTTGCCATCGCCACGCGGCAATTCATGGACGAGCAAGGTTTCCTCGAAGTCGAGACGCCGACGCTTTTTAAGTCCACGCCCGAAGGCGCGCGGGAATTTCTCGTGCCGAACCGCCGCGAGCCGGGAACGTTTTACGCGCTGCCGCAATCGCCGCAACAGTTCAAACAGATTCTCATGGTCGCCGGCGTGGAAAAATATTTCCAGCTCGCGCGCTGTTATCGCGATGAAGATTTGCGCGCCGATCGTCAGCCAGAGTTCACGCAAGTGGACATCGAAATGTCGTTCATCGAACGTGAAGACATTTACAATTTGATTGAAGGTTTGCTGAAACGAGTTTGGAAAACCGCGCTGAACATTGACGTGCCGACGCCGTTCAAGCGAATTACTTTTGAAGAAGCGTTGAATCGCTATGGCATTGATAAACCTGACACGCGATTTGGTATGGAACTCGCGGACTTCACGGAAGAGTTTTGTGCGAGCACGTTCAAAGTTTTTTCCGGCGCGATTGCCAACGGTGGAGTTGTAAAAGCGCTCAACGCCAAAGGTCTCGCCAGCGCGACGCAAGGACAAATCGAAACGATGACCGACTACGCAAAAAGTTTTGGCGCGAAAGGTCTCGCGTTCATCAAGGTGGAAAACGGTGAATGGAAATCGCCTATCGTGAAATTTTTCAATGACACGGAGAAAGCCGCGCTCACGGCGAAATTGAAAATCGAAGAAGGTGATTTGATTTTGTTCGCCGCCGACCAATGGTTGAACGCCTGCGAAATCCTCGGCAAAATCCGTTTGTATTGCGCCGACGTTTTGAAAGGGCAGGGGAAGCTGACGATTGATCCGCATCAATTTAATTTTCTGTGGGTGATTGAATTTCCGCTGCTCGGTTTTGACCGCGAGCAGAACCGCTGGTATTCGAGCCATCATCCGTTCACCGCGCCGGTCGCGGAAGATATTTCATTGTTGAAAACCGATCCGAAAAAAGTTCGCGGCCAGCATTACGACATCGTGGTCAACGGCGTGGAACTCGGCGGCGGCTCGATCCGAATCCATCAGCCCGACGTGCAGAAAACCATTTTCGAGGAATTGCTCGCAATTCCGCCGGAAGAAACGAAGTTGCGTTTCGGCTACATGCTCGACGCATTCAAATACGGCGCGCCGCCGCACGGTGGCATCGCGCTCGGCTTCGACCGTTTGATTGCGATTCTCTGTGGCACGCCGAGCATCCGCGACGTGATTGCGTTTCCGAAAACCGCGAAAGGCACGGACTTGATGACCGATTCACCTTCGACTGTTTCGCCGCGCCAATTGCGCGACCTTTACATCGAAGTGAAGGCGCAGAAGAAAGTTAATAAACCTAGCGATGCTGGATGGCCAATTGGGATGCCAAGTGAATTAACAACTAAAGAAGAAAGTGAAATCAAAGAAAACGATAAAAACCGCCTTTTGTAATTTTAAAGACATGAGAAAGTTTGTGTTTCCTTTTGTTTTTTTCTATTTCTGTTT
>DASQOZ010000019.1:0-42535 GCA_035644195.1 Candidatus Methylomirabilota bacterium
TCAAGCGCATCCGCGTCTGGGTCAACGCCGACGGCTTTCTTTCGCCGCTCGATTTCAAAAATCTTGCGACGTTCAAAGCCGGTTCGCCCGCCGTCTGGCAGTTCATCGCAAACGCGGGCGACGGTCGCACGGTCGAGATTGAACTGCGCGCGGAAATGCGCGAAGGAGAAAACACGGCGGTTTTTCAATTCAGCCGTCCGACAGAAAAATCCGCGCACGGCAAACAATTGCCCGTTGACGCCGACGTGCGATTGACCGTTCGCTTCGACATTGAGGACAGAAATTTTCACAGCGAAACCAAACGCAACGGCGGCGCGGATTTTCATTTTTCGTCGAACACGCGCGAGCTTGACAAGAAAATTGGTTTAGAATTCACGCCTGCAAACGACCGCCAACTGCGCGTTTTTTCTGACGCAGGCGAATATCATCCCGAACCTGAATGGTCGGAAAATATTCCACATCCGGTTGAACAATCGCGCGCACAAACCGCCAGCGGCGATGCTTACAGTCCCGGCTGGTTTGAAATTCCATTGCCCAAAGGCACGACCGTCACGCTCGTTGTCACGGCTGAAAAAGAAAATTTTTCAGCCAAAGAAATTTTCAACCTGAAACCGGACGCTGGAACCGCAAATGATTCTTTCGGCAATAAACTCCTGCGCGCCGCAAAGCAATTCGTTGTTCGCCGCGATTCGGGCAAAACAATCATTGCCGGTTATCCGTGGTTTCTCGACTGGGGACGCGACTCGCTTATTTGCGCGCGCGGACTTTTGTCCGCCGGAATGACTGACGAAGTGAAACAACTTTTGCTCACATTCGCAAAATTTGAAAAAGACGGCACGCTGCCCAACACTATTCATGGCGACGATGTTTCCAACCGCGACACGAGCGATGCGCCGCTGTGGTTTGCAGTCGTCTGCGAAGATTTGTCGGACAAAAAGTTTTTTGACGCGCGCGTTGATGGCAACCGCACGATTCGTGACGTGCTGACGAGCATCGCGGAAAATTATGCGCGCGGCACGCTAAACGGCATCCGCATGGATTCCGATTCCGCGCTCATTTGGAGTCCGAGCCATTTCACCTGGATGGACACAAACTTTCCCGCCGGAACGCCGCGCGAAGGTTATCCGGTTGAGATTCAGGCTTTGTGGATTCGGTTGCTGCGGCAATTGGAAAAAATTTCTGCGCCCGCCGAACAAAAAAAATGGCGCGACCTTGCCGACCACGCAACGGCTTCGTTTGAAAAACTGTTCTGGCTCGAAGAAAAAGGCTGGTTCGCCGACGTGCTGATGGCCAAGCCGCGTGTCATCGCCCGCGACGCCACGGCCAGCGACGCGCTCCGCAGCAATTGTCTCTTTGCCGTGAGCCTTGGACTTGTCACCAGTGAACGCGCGAAACGCTGTGTCGCCGCCGCGCAAAAATTTCTTGTCGTGCCGGGCGGATTGCGGACGCTCGCGCCGCTGCCGGTTTCCGTTCCGCTGCCGATTTATGGCAACAACGGGAAATTGTTGAACGATCCGGCGAATCCGTATTGGCCACGCTACGAAGGCGGCGAGGACACGCGCCGCAAACCCGCGTATCACAACGGCACGGCGTGGACATGGACGTTCCCGGTTTTTTGTGAAGCCATCGCGCGCGCGTGGGATTTTTCGCCGGAAGCAGTTGCAGCGGCAAAAAGTTATCTCGGCAGTTCCGAAAAAATCCTGAACGAAGGCTGTCTCGGCCAAATCCCGGAAATTCTCGACGGCGACGCACCGCACACGCAGCGCGGCTGCGACGCACAGGCATGGGGCGTGACGGAAAATCTGCGCGTGTGGAAATTATTGTCTGAAAAGTAGGAGACGACGTGAGGAGTCTCAAATTAAGAAAAAATTGAAATGAGTCTCGTCACCTCGGCTCCCACGAAAATTTTTGGAATGGATTACCGCAGATGAAATTTGTGTTTTACGACCGCCCTCACCCTGACCCTCTCCCCCGGGGAGAGGGAATAGCAATCGCACATTTTTAGTTTTGCGAATGAATTTCTGGCAAATCCAGCCGCACGAATTTTCAAAGACGCGGCGAACGATTCTCCTTCTCCTTGGGGAGAAGGCCGGGATGAGGGAGGTCGTGAAACATTTCCCCGTCCTTTCAGGACGGTTTTATTTTGGACGGCCAACTCGGCATGTTGTGCCGGGCTAATTTCCGGCTGTCGCTCCGCGACTCATTTGGCTGCTTTGTATGAGTCTCTATTTTGGAGGGGTATTGGCGTTAATTATTTTTAGCACGGCGGCAGCGCGGCGGCGCAAATTAGCATCGGAATCTTGCAATGCCTTTTGTAATGCAGGGACGGCGGTTTTGGCCTGGCCTCCGAATCTACCAAGAGCCACCACCGAGTTGTCTCGGAGATAAGCAGAGGCATCACTCTGGAGAATTTGGATAAGTGCTGGAACGGCCAAGTCAGGCTGACGATGTAATTCACCCAACATAATTACAGCTTCGTTGGCCGCCCCTTGCGTGTTGGTCAAGCATCCCACCAACACCGGAACAAAGTCAGACTTGGCGGCGTTTTGCGGGTCAACCTGATTTAACGCCTTGACCGCCATCAATCGCACTTGTGGATCAGAATCTTGCAAAGCATTTACCATCAGCGGCACCACTGTATCGGCCTGCTTGGGATAATATTGAAGCTGAACCAGTGAGTTATTTCGCACATCGGAGGCCTCACTATGCAAGCCGCGAAGCAATTCAGGGAATAGCGCGGCCTTTTCCTTTTCGTCCATGCTTTGAATTGGGCCTTCAAAAAATCCAAGTTCAATTGCGCGCACCTGGTCATATTTTTCAATTTTTATCTGATTAATGATTTCAGGAATTGCGCTTTTGGCATTGTTTCCCAACTGCGAAAGAAGGCTGGCGATACACATACGGGTGGAATAGTCGTATGTCGGAGATTTCAAGGCATGCACCAACATCCGAACACCTCTTGGGCCGAGAGAACGCCACAGTTTGGTTTGGTTATCGTCCCCGAAATAAACAATGCTCTTTATCCATTCACTTTCCGTTTTCCCTTGGACGAGACTGGCTTTTTCGACGACGACAGAAACACTTGTCGCCAAAATAAGTCCCACAGTTGCAACAATTGTCATTTTCGCTTTTGTCCATGCCATAAGTTTCAATGCTCCTTTGATGATTGTTAATGTTGAACCGCTGACCGCCGCGCCTTTGGCAATCGCCACGGCGGTCACAGATTTTGCCAGCGCAACGGGCGCGGCTTGAATTGAATTGGCGGAAACTACTCCGGCAAAAACCGCCGCCGTCAGCGTCACGCCGCGTTTGGAAAAATAATTCCGCAATTTTTCCACGGCGCGGGCGATCCGTTTTCGCGCGGCGTCTTCATTGGTTCCGAATGCCGCGCCGACCTCGGCGAAAGTTTTATTTTCAAAATAGCGCAGCAGCACGGCGTCGCGGTCTTTGCCGCCGAGCTTCGCCATCGCTGCGTCCAGATGCGGCGCGATTTGTTCCCACGCGAAATTTTCATCGGCGATCGTTTGCATTTCAAAGGCTTGTTGTTCGCGTCGCTGGCGGCGGCTTTGCATTTTCACGGCATCGGCTGCGGCAAACGCGGTTGTCCGATAGAGCCAGCCGGTCAAAATGGTTTCCTTGCGAATCGTATTTGCCTTGCGCGCGAGGATGATGAACACGGCCTGCGTCACTTCCTCGGCCAGATGCGGGTCGCGCACCTGACGCACGGCGGCGGAATAAACGAGGCCGAGGTGGCGTTGCACGAGCGCGGCAAAAGCCGTCTCGGAGCCGTCCGCCGCGAACTGCCGCAAAAGTTCAAGGTCATCCATCACGCGAATCTATGTGTAAATGGACGCCAAAGGCAAAACCGGACATTTTATTTCTGCAGCAGCGGACGTGAGTCCGCTCATTCTAAAAAATCAGAGCCAACTCACGTTGGCTGCTACAAACGGGAAATCATTGCCAATTGGCGGCGGCTGAATGAAAATCGCGGCGTGAACTTCCGAGATAAAATCATTGCGTGGGAAAAGTTGCCGGAGTGGCGGAAAAATTTTCGCGCTTCAGGCAAAAAACTTGTCGTCACGAACGGCTGCTTCGACATTTTACATCTCGGCCATGTGACGTATTTGGAAAACGCGCGTAATTTTGGTGACGCGTTGTTGGTCGGAGTCAACGGCGATGAAGCGACGCGGCAGTTGAAAGGCGCGGGCCGTCCGGTGAATTCCGAAAATGATCGCGCGGCAATTTTGGCGGCACTGGAAAGTGTTTCTGGTGTTTGTATTTTTTCTGACAAGACGGCGACGATATTTCTCGCGTCGGCGCAACCGGACATTTACGTCAAGGGCGGCGATTACACGTTGGAAACGTTGAATCAGGACGAACGTCGCGCTGTCGAATCGGCGGGTGGAAAAATCAAAATCATTCCGTTTGTGCCCGGCAAGTCCACGACTTCGCTGCTGGAAAAAATTTCGCGCTTGTGAAAATCCTCGTCATCGCCATGGCTGGAATCGGCGACGCGCTTCTGGCCACGCCGTTGATTCACGAATTGCGCGCCAATTTTCCTGATGCGACGATTGACGTTCTTGCGCTTTGGGCCGGCTCGAAAGATTTGCTCAAAAACAATCCGCACCTCAATCGAGTCAACCAAAAAAACTTGATCAAATCCGGTAAATTCGAGGCGTTGCACTTTCTTTGGTCGTTGCGGAAAAATCGTTACGACGTTTCCATCAACACGCATCCGCAAAGCCGGATGCATTATCGGATCGCCGCCCGAATCATTGGCGCTCCAGTGCGCATCAGCCATGAATACGAATGCTTCAACTGGCTGGATCGCAAGCTCGTCAATCGGCTTCTGCCGCAGGATTATTCACGGCATTCGATTGAAAATAATTTTGATGTGCTGCCGTTGCTTGGCGCAAAAACGAAATTACCAAAACATGAAATCGAAATTTTTCTGAAACCGGATGAAGAGCAATTTGCTGATGAATTTCTCTCGAAAAACAAATTGGCTGGAAAGAAAATTCTTGGCCTTCACGTCGGTTCCGGTGGCACGAAAAATCTTCCACTTAAACGCTGGCCATTAAAAAATTACGCCGGGCTGGTCCAAAAATTGAACAAGGAGCGGCCGGACATCCGCGTGCTGCTTTTCGGCGGGCCGGAAGAAGCGAAGGATCATCAAGTCGTGCTGGCGCAGGCAAACCGTGATTTGACGCTTGAGGCAAAGACGCAAAATCTGCGGCAGACGGCGGCGTTGATGAAGCGCTGCGGTGCGTTTTTGAGCGTGGACACGGCGTTGATGCACATTGCGGCGGCGATGAAAGTGCCGAATCAAATCGTCATCGAAGCGCCGACGCTGAACCCGACGAATTTGCCTTATGGAAATTCTTTTCTGCTGATCAAAAACCCGTTTGTCGGCGGGCGCAATCTGGATTTCTATCGCTACGACGGCGGCGGCATCAAAGGCACGCGCGAAGAATTGCTGGCGTGCATGGCTTCGGTGAAGGTCGAAGATGTCTTCGCAGTTGTGACGGGATTGATTTGATCAGAGCGAAAATCCAGCCGCTTTCGCGTCGCTGGCGAACATTTTCACCGTGTCGAGCGAGAGTTCCTTCAAATCCGTTCCGGCCATTTTCAGCGCCTTGTTCAAAATGTCGTGCGGCACTGTGACTATTTCGCAGCCGCAATCGTCCGCCTGAAAGATGTTTAGCACTTCGCGCACACTCGCCCAAAGCAATTCCGCCGCCGGAATTCCTTTGAGAATTTTTTTGCATTCAATCATGTGCGGAACCGGGTCAACACCCGTGTCCGCGATGCGCCCGGCGAAAACGGAAACGAACGACGCCACCTTGGGATTCAATGCTTGAGCCACACCTTTGACCTGATCCAAAGTCAAAATCGCCGTGATATTCAATTTCACCCCTTCGCTCGCAAGTTCTTTGATAAGCGGCAACGACGATTCGTCGCGCGTGTTGGTGATGGGAATCTTGACGTAGACATTTTTCGCCCAACCGTTGATTTTCATCGCCTGCCGCTTCATTTCCGGAAAATCGTCGGAAAAAACTTCAAATGAAAGCGGTTTTTCGGTGACGCCCGTCAAAATGTCGCGCGCGAACGCCTCGAAATCTGAAATGCCGACCTTGCGCATGAGCGTGGGATTGGTGGTCAGTCCTTTGATGAGCGGGTTCGCGTTGAGCTGGAGCATTCCGGCTTTGTCCGCGCCGTCGGCAAAAATTTTTACTTTTAAGTCTTTTAAGGTTCTCATGGGTCTGGAACAAAGAAAATAAACCAGTTCGGCAAATTTTCAATTTTATTTTCCAGCCAAAATGATTTCGGCTGCTTCCAATAAATTTTTCACCCGAAAATCAGGCGGGTGCTTCAACTTTTCACTGTAATTGCGGTCAATGAAAACCGTTTTGCAACCGGCGGCGTGGCCACAGTCAATGTCGCGCCAGCGGTCGCCGATCATCCAGCTTTGCGCGAGGTCAATTTGCAAATCAGCCGCCGCGCGCAAAAGCATTCCCGGTTTCGGTTTGCGAAATTCGCTTTCGACCGCGCCGTAACCGGAATCGTAACAAACTTCCACGCGGTCAATCGGCAGTTCGCGGCACATTTCCGCGTGAATCGCCTCGACCAATTCCTGCTTCATCGTGCCGCGCCCGACATCAGGCTGGTTCGTCGCGACGATGAGCAAAAATCCGGCGGCTTTTAACTTTGCCAATGCAGCGGGAACTTCGGGAAGAATTTCAAACTCGCCCAAATTTCCCGGTGGAAACGGCTTTGCGTCACGCTCCAACGCGCGATTGATCACACCGTCGCGGTCGAGAAAAACGGCTTTTCTTAATTTCGTAGCAGCCGACGTGAGGAGGCTCTGACTCATTTGCTTCACAAGAAATTTGAGCCTCGTTACCTCGGCTCCTACAAATTATTTTGTGGATTCCCATTTCGTCTGCGCGACTTTCAGTTTCGGATGCGACACGAGCAGATGCCAGACGATTCCCTGAAACGCCTCGCTGTGCGGCGTGACGTGCGTTGGATTTACAGTCGGGACAATCACGCAAGCCGTCGCTTCCTTCGCCGTGAATCCGCCGTCGCGTCCGACAATGCCGATCACCGCCGCGCCAACTTTTTTGGCAAGTTGAATCGCGCTGACGAGATTCGGGCTGACGTTTTTTTCCAGGTTGCCACCGCCGACGGAAAAAATCAGCAGGCCGTCTTTTGAATTGATGCGGCTGCCTTTTAACCATTCGGAGAAAACCGTCGCCCAGCCTTCGTCGTTTGTGCGCGCGGTCAATTCGGAAACATTGTCCGTCGGCGCGTAAGCCTCGAAGCCGCAAATTTTTCGGAAATCATTCACGGCGTGGCCGGCGTTGCCCGCGCTGCCGCCTACGCCGAGAATAAATAATCTTCCGCCGCGTTCGCGGATGCGCGCGAGTTCGTCCGCGCATTTTTCAATCGCGTCCGCGTTCAGTTGTGAAGTGACTTGCTGGACTTCAGCCAAAAATTCTTTTGCAAAGCTCATGTTGGTTTTGATTGTAACAGCGTTTCCAATTCCGCCAAGCCCGCAGGCGAACCCATTTCGTAAAACCGTTCCGGCACTTCGTAACCGGCAAGTTGTTTTTCGCGGACAAGTTTGCCCATGACTTCCGCCAAATCAAAAACTTTGTCGGCGGCATACGCATCGAACACCGACGACTTGAACAAACTCAATCCGTAATCAATGTGCCGCATTTTCGGCGAACGAATTTTTTTGTCGTAGATTTTTATTTCGCCGCCGGCAAAAACGACGTTGCTGATGTCGTATTTGCCTTCGTTGCGATAAACCGTCATCAATCCCGATTTGCCGCTG
This sequence comes from Candidatus Methylomirabilota bacterium, assembly GCA_035644195.1. Lineage (GTDB taxonomy): Bacteria > Verrucomicrobiota > Verrucomicrobiia > Limisphaerales > UBA11358 > UBA11358. The sequence continues at coordinate 7,844 of DASQOZ010000019.1, forward strand.
CGATGGAAAAATTCCGCGATGGGTGCGTAATCCAGTGGCAGATAAGAATCGCCGTAAAGCGCAAAAAATTCATCGCCGAGCTTTGGCAGCGCGCGTTTGATTGCGCCGCCGGTGCCGAGAAGTTTTTCGCCGTCGAAGGAATAATCCAATTTGACACCGAACGCCTCGTCACCAAAATCGCGCTGGATCATTTCGCCGAGATAGCCGATGCAAAGAACGGCGCGGCGGATTCCGCGCGCGTGGAGCAGTTCAAGCTGATGCGCGAGAAACGGCTTGCCCGCGACCGGCACGAGCGATTTCGGAATTTTCTCCGTGATTGGCCGCAGCCGCGTGGCGAGTCCGCCTGCGAGGATGGCGACGGGAATTTGGGAAAGCGGAAGGCTCATGAATTTCTAAATTCAGAAATTTATTTTTCAAGCATGTCAGGATTTACTCCCCAGTTTGTAGAGGAAGTCGGTCCAAGCGATATAAACACATTGTTTGCAAGCATTAAGTGGTCGAGATATATTATTTTTTCGGAGTTAGTTACATCTACCAATGTTCCTGTCACCCAAAGTTGGTCTCCAATCCCATTATCCTTTATCAGTTGTCCAATCCGCAGACGAGTGCTTGGAGGAAGCACGGTAATAATCTTCATATCAGGTAGGGGCCTATAATCAGGCTGCGTTGAATCGAAACGCTTGGGAATGAAAAGATAGGTGTGATGCACACCTGTGTATTCCTTAAAATCAGCGAGCGCCATCTTAACCTTTGCTTGCCAAATGGTGCCAGAAAACGATGAAAAATTATATTCTGGAGAAAACGTAACATCGGTATCCGGGGGCTTTTTGTAGTTTTTTAGTTCGTTGATATATTTATCCGAGGACTTCCCACATCCATTCGAGAACACCACAGCCATTACCATAATTTGAAGAATTATGATTTGCCAAAATTTTGAAAGCATCTTCCGCATAAAAATTTTCACGAAATAACCAGCTTCGTTCCCTCAAAATCGAAACGGAAGCGGACTTCTTTCAAACCGCTTTGCCGCATCGCGTGGCGCAATTTCGCCTTGTCGTCGGCGTAAAACATCAGAAATCCGCCGCCGCCCGCGCCGATGAGTTTGCCGCCGAGCGCGCCGTTGGACATTGCCAAATCATACCATTCGTTGATTTTTGGATTGCTCATGCCGCCGCTGCGCTGTTTTTTGCGCTGCCAATGCACGTCCATCAGCCGCGCGAATTCGTGGAGATTTCCATTTTCGAGCGCGCGCTGGCTTTGCAGTCCGAGGTCTTTGACGAAGTGCAAATTTTCAATCATGGACTTGTCGTCCGATTTTGATTTCGCGTCCTGCTCCTTCAAAATCGCCGACGCGCTGCGCGAATAGCCGGTGAAAAACAAAAGCAGATTGTCCTCCAGATTGTCGCGCGTTTCTTTGGACAACTTCAGCGGCCACGCCTCGACTTTGCCGTTCTCCAAAAATTTGAAGCAGGTGATGCCGCCGTAGGCCGCGATGTATTGATCCTGTTTGCCGATGGGTTCGTTGAGGCGTCCGATTTCGATTTCGCACGCCTGCGCTGCGAGTTCGGCGGGATGGACGAGATTTTTTTTGTGCGCGTGCAGCGCCTTGAGCAGCGCGGTGGTGAAGCTGCCGGACGAGCCGAGGCCGGTTCCCGCCGGAATGTCCGCCATGGAGGCCAGTTCAAAACCGCGTCCATCCATGCCGAGCAGCGCAAACGCCTCGCGCAAAATCGGATGTTTCAATTTGCTCGCATCCGGCACGCGTTCAAGCTCTGAATACTTCACGATCAAGTCCGCCACAAACGTGTCGTGCAGCGTGATGTAGACGTATTTGTCAATCGCCGCCGCGATGAGGAAGCCGCCGAACTTTTCGTAATACGACGGCAAATCCGTCCCGCCGCCGCCGAGCGTGACGCGCAAAGGTGATCGTGCGATGATCATAGGCAAAAGCGGAAAGCGGAAAGCGGAAAGCGGAAATAAATATACGACTGTTGTTTGGCTTGAGTTGTCATCTTGCGCTTTTTGCCTTGCGGCCAATGGTAATTAAAATCGCAAGCAATTCACCAGCTTCTTTATGCAAACCGTCCATAATCTCTTTGTTTCCAAGCCTTGTCTCTTGGCAGATTTCCAGCCAGTAAATCGTTTCAGCCGCTTCCTTTTCAGCGATGCCAACTTTGTGGATAAAATCGTCGCGTGATTCGGCGCGGTTCGCCTCGCGATAATTCGCGCCGATGGAAGTGCCGGACTTTAACAATTGCCGCCCGATAATTTGACCTTCGGATGTTTTTGAAAATCCGCCGACGGCTTTTACAACCCGCACGGCGAATTTCTTTGTCCGCTCTTCTAATTCCGTTTTCATTTGCGCCGGGTTTTGAGTTTTTTGTTTCCGCTTTCCGCTTTCCGCTTTCCGCTTTTTTTGTAAATTTCTTCAACAATTTTCAAAGCTGCCTTCGCTTCAGCCAGCCCTGCGTCAGGCCTTGTATTTTTTGTTTCCGCTTTCCGCTTTCCGCTTTCCGCTTTTCTCACGTCTTCTTCAAATTCCATCATCTCAATTTTCCACGATTCGTCCGCGCCGGGAAATTCATAAACCTTCGTGTCGGGAATTCCCATCTCCGGTTTCATCTGGTAATGAAAAAGTTTCTCGACGCCGTAACTGCCGCCGAGTCCTTCGATGTGCAGTTTCGTGTGGCGACCGTAAATCTCGAACGAAAAAAGATTTTTCCATTCCGTGCAACTGACGTGCAGCCACGCGGTCTGGCCTTTGGCCGTTTGCAAATCCAGAAACGCATTGTCATCCACCGGCATTTTCCAGAAATAAGTTTCCGCGTGGCCGTCAATTTTTTGAAATTCGCCGAGAAACCAGCCTGCGAGGTCAATCAAATGAATTCCCTGGTCAATCAGTTCGCCGCCGCCGGAAAGTTTCGGATCCGCGCGCCATTCTTTGTCGTAGCCAATTCGACCGCCGTGGCCGTAACGCGCGCGGACGAACATCAATTCGCCCATCACGCCGGACGCAAAAATCTCCCGCGCCTTGATGAACGCAGGGTGATAACGATGATTAAAACCTACGCGCACGCAAACGCCGTGCCTTTTTTCAAGCGCAATCAATTCGTCAATCTGCTTCGTGGAAATTCCCGCCGGTTTTTCGACGATGACGTGTTTGCCCGCGCGAATCGCAGCGGCGGAAACTTCGGCGAGTGCGCTGTTGATCACAGCCACAATCACTGCGTCCACTTGCGGTTCGGCGACGGCTTGTTTGAAATCGGAAATCGCGCGACCAGCACCGGCAAGTTTCACCAGTTCCTCGGCGCGCGACAAATTCGTGTCGCAAGCGACAGCGAGTTTTGAACCGGCGGGCAGTCCGGCCAGCCGTTTTTTTCCGATCAATCCGCAGCCGATGATGGCGTAATTCATTTTTTTTCGTGTAGCGTCGGCGCTGTGCGCCGAATTTCGAGCCACAGGCTCGACTCTACAATTGAGTTCATTTGTCACCCCACGTTTTGCCGCGATCGCGCGGCACGATGCGGCGCAGCGTGTAAATGTCGCTGCCCAAATCGCCTTTGAATTCGTGGAGCTTTTCCCACGGATCCCACTGTGCGCTGATGAGCTTGCCGGTGATGCCGTCACTTTCCGCGCTGGCGAGATAAACTGCGAGGCTCGCGCCGAGTTCGAGCGGCGTCGCGCCTTTTTCCTTCCACGTTTTGTTCTTCTCGAAAAATGCCGCGCCAACTTTTTCTGCGCCAGCAGCCAAAACTTCATCCACGAGTCGAGTTGCCAAAGCACCGGGCGCGATGGCGTTCACGTCCACATGAAATGGTTTTAATTCTTCGGATAACGTTTCCATCAGGCGGATGACGGCAGCTTTCGACGCAGCGTAGGCGCTGATATTCGGCAACGGATTCGTCGCGCCGCCGCCGGACAAAACAATAATTTTTCCGTGTCCGACTTTTTTGAAATGCGGAATAACCACGCGGCACGGCAATAAAACTCCGTAAAGATTTATTTCAAGCGCTCGTTTCCATTCAGCCAGATCAACGGATTCCGTCGCGCCCATCGGCCCGTAAATTCCCGCGTTCAAAACGAGCGCATTGAGCGAAACGAGTTCGCGCAATGCAAACGCGACCAGTTCGTTGACTTGTGATTCGTTGGAAACGTCGCAGGTTTTCGCCAAAACTTTTTGCGACGGAAATTTTTTGGCAAGTTCGTCGCGCGTGGCGAGCAATTCTTTTTCGCCGCGGGCGCAAATGGCGACGTTCGCGCCTTCGCGCAGAAAATGCTCGGCGATGACTTTGCCGAGTCCCTGGCTGCCGCCGGTGATGAGCGCGTTGATGTTCTTGAGTTTCATGTTTAGCCGCGTCCAACGGAAAGATGCTCGACACCGTGGATGCTTTTCAATTCCTTTTCCAAAAAACGATTCGCATCCACGAAAATTGGCTGGCGCATTTGCGAAATGATTTTTTCCCAATCCGCCTGACGAAACTGCGGCCATTCGGTACAAATGACGGCAGCCGCCGCGCCAGTCAAAGCGGAGGCAATTTCCGGTGCAAGCTGAATTTGGGAAAGTTCAGCAGTCAAATTTTTCACCGCCGGATCGAATGCAGAAACTTTCGCGCCAGCTTTCAAAAGTTGTTTGCATAATTCAATCGCCGCGCTGCGCCGGAGCGTGTCGGTGTTGGTCGTGTAAGTCAGTCCAAGCACGGCGATTTTTTTGCCGCGCAGATCGCCGAGGCGCGATTGCAACCGCCGGAACGCCCAGCCGCGATGCAAATCGTTGCTTTGCTTGATGGCGGGGATGACGGAAATTTTTTCGCCATTCGCGTCGGCGAGCTTTGTCAAAGTCACCACGTCGCGTGCGAGCGTTCCGCCGGCAAACGGACCGCCGGGGCCAAGATACGCTTTTGGGCCGATGCGCGGTTCGCTTTTGAGTCCAAGCGAAACTTCCTTCGCGTCCGCGCCGGTGTGTTCGCAGAGGCGCGCGACTTCGTTGATGAACGTGATGGACAGCGCGAGAAAGGAATTGAGCGCGTGCTTGACCATTTCCGCCGACTCGGTGCGCATGAAAATGATTTGCGGCGTGAACGGCACGAACAATTTTTCCAACAAAGCGCGCTTGCTCGCAGGCAGGATGCCCGCGCCACTATCGCGAATGCCTACGATGACGCGTTCGGATTTTTCAAACGAATCAATCGCTTTGCCAAGACGTAAATTTTCCGGAGAGCAGGCAAAATGAAATTGCTGAAATTCTTTTTCCAGTTTGGCACAAGTGCCGACGGGCAATTGCGACGAAATCAAAACGAGCGCGCCTTTTGGCAAATGCGGCAACGCTTGTCGCAGATTTTTCAAAACAGATTCCACGTCAGATTCGTCATTTTCATTGACCGGCGTGTCGTAGCAAAGCCAGAGAATATCCGCATTTTCACAGGCGATTTTTGGATCGGTCGTGAATGAAAGTTTTTTTGATGCGAGTCCGGCGGCGATGAGTTCGTTCAATCCCGGCTCAAGCAATGGAGCTTTGCCCGAATTTAGATTTGCGACGTTGGCCGCATCGAAATCCAAGCCGATGACCTGAAAATGTTTCGCGCAGCAGGCGGCGGTGACGCTGCCTAGATGCCAGAGGCCTAAAACAGTAATTTTCATTTGTTTCGGCCTGGGTTTGGCAAATGACTAAACCATAATGACGAATGACTAAATAATTTCAAATGACCAAGCTCGAAAAATCCCGCCGTTGACACGAATTTCAATTCGTCATTCGGATTTGAGAATTTTTTCGTCATTCGGTTTTAGTCATTAGGAATTCAGCGCCGCTGTAGCACCCATTGGTTTTCCTGCAACCATTGGAGCGTGCGGATGATTCCCTGTTCAATCGTCAGCGTGGTTTTCCAGCCGGTGGCGCGGATTTTTTTTGTGTCGAGGAAGATGAACGGATTATCACCGACCCAGCCTTTGTTGCCGCCGGTGTATTCCAACTTCGGTTTCACGCCGAGCGCGGCGCAAATGAATCCGATGGAATCGTTGACCTGCACGAATTCGTCCGTGCCGAGATTGTAAAATTCGACGTGATGCTTCGCGGTTTTCGCCGTGCCGCGCGCGATGACGTGGAGCATTGCTTCGATGCAATCGCCGATGTAGAGATAGGATTTGCGCTGTGTGCCGTCGCCGAGGATTTTTAATTTGTCAGGATGCTCGACGAGTTGCTTGTAAAAATCCAAAACGTGGCCGTGCGTGTAGCGTTCGCCGAGGATCGAGACGAAACGGAAAATGTAGCCTTCAAATTTGTAGCCTTCGCAATACGCGTGGATGAATCCTTCGGCGGCGAGTTTCGACGCGGCGTAAAGAGAAGTTTGTATCGGGAACGGACAATTTTCCGGCGTGGGGATGACTTCCGACTCGCCATAAACGCTGCCGGTGGAGCTGAAAGCGATTCGCCGGACGCCGCTGACGCGCATGGCTTCGAGGATGTTGAAGCTGGCCTGCGCGTTCTGCTGAAAATCCTTGCCCGGATGGTCGAGGCCGAAGCGCACGTCGGCGTTGGCGGCGAGATGAAAAACAAAATCGCAGCCGGTCATCGCCTTCGTGAGCGCGGGCAGATCGAGACAATCGCCTTTGACCAATTTGAACTTTGGATTTTTCCGAGCACTTTCAAGAAATTCATTTTGACCCGTGGAAAAATTATCGTAGCCGACGACCGAATTGCCGTCGCGCAACAAGCGGTCAACGAGGTTGCTGCCGATGAAGCCCGCCGCGCCGGTGACAAAAACTTTTTCCATGATTGGGCGTGGAGTCTAATGAAGAAGGGCAATGTTTGCCAGCGTTTTTAGAAAGTGAGAAACAGCTTTCCATTCCGCCAGACAAATAAATTGTAAAAGGAATTAGTTTGGTGGACAGTCGGCAACATAAGGCATATTCCGGCAATTACCGCTCCGCAAGTTGCGCCAAGAAAAATTCCGAGCGCAAACCGTTTGGTTGTTTTCATGGAATGATTTGATGGTTGATTGTTTGCAGAAATCGCTGCCGAGGGGCATTCCAAGTTTGGAGTAAGAGATCAAGCTCGAATCAATGCCTGACACTTCGATAATTATTGCTTTATCACCAACATTTCCGTTTTCAGTGAGGCGCGTCACATCCACGTCATTGCGGTGCCAAGTGATTTCATAATACGGCAATCGTCGGGCACCAACGGGGAGATTTCCTCGTAAGCCGTCAACGGATTCGGCGCGGGTTATTGCACGGCAAATTCCGGCACTCCTTGCAAATTTTCCGCAGACGAAACCGCAGTCTCTCCCGAATCGCTGGCAAGACTTGAAGCCATCATCATTGAAGAGCCGCTTGTTTCGGTCACGTCCACGGTGATTTGATAAGCGTTTTCAACCGGCAACGGCTGGCCATTGTCATCCGTGCCATCCCAGATGGTCTGGATGATGCCGTCCGTCGTCGAACCGGAAATAGTGCGGACAATCGTGCCATTGGTGTCCGTCACCGACACCAGCCAGTCAGCGGGATAAATATCTGAATCTACGTCAATCGGCACGAACGAATTGAACATGGAACACGCATCCAGCCAGCGAACCGGATTCTCAAAATCCAAAGTGATTGCGCCTGATGAAACTTCATTGTTGGCCGTGTCCACAGCCGCAACATACAGCGTGTGCGCGCCGTTTTCAAAATGGCTTGTGTCCAAGTCAAACCGGATGCCACCGGAATCAATAAATCCCACGAGCGCATCGTCCAGATAAAGATTCACTCCTTGCAACTGATTCGTGATTTGCGCCCCAACTCCAACGGCAATCGTGCCGCTGACGGTCTGATTATTCGTCGGTGAAAAAATCTGGACGGCTGGCAAAGTGCCGTTCGTAGGAATTTGAACGCGGAAAAAACCATTGGGCGTGCCTGCGGTGGATACGCTGACCAACACATTTGTGTCCTCTGAAAAAGCGTCTTCAAGCGGCGACCAAAGCGAGAAAGGTTTGGTCAAATCAGGCGTGAACCATACGCGATAACTTGTTCCGACGATGTTCGTCCAGTTGATTTGAGCCGTTATGGGAGAATCTTTTGCCATGCTCAAACGCGGCGGTGTCTGTGCGTTAGTAATGAGACAGATTGAACAGATGACAAAGCCTAACGGAATTATTTTGAGAAGATTTTTCATATCATTTTCCAATTTTGTTTAGACGCCCAAGAACAACAAACTCCTGTTCCTGATTGGGAACAAGTTTTCCCTCTTTTGCCAACTATCGTCAAGCCTAAATTTAATGAGGGCTTTGAATGTAGTCGGTCCGCAAATTAGAAAGCTGCGCAATCAACGCGGCTGGACACAGGAATTTCTTGCTCAAAAACTGCAATTGGCTGGTTGGGATGTCAGCCGCACTTCATTGGCTAAACTCGAATCGAAATTACGATGGGTTTCAGATTGCGAACTGCTGTTTCTTGCAAAAGTTTTGTCAGTTCAATTGAAAGATTTGTTTCCTCAAAGCTTGGAGTTAAAAAAAATCGGACCTCAATTTCGCAAAACTTAACACGCTCGACAAAATTTTCCGAACGCGCCATTCTTCACGCGTCGCCCAAATCATATCTGGTTGATGGATTGGCAGAAAGTGCATTCGAGGCGCCCGCCACCACCGGAGCAAAAATTCAATTCCCCGTTTTCAATTCCACCACGTCGTGCGGGGCGGCTTCGCGCATTCCGGCGGGACTGACGCGGATGTAGCGCGCTTTTTCGCGAAGTTGCTCCAGATTTTTTGCGCCGAGATAACCCATGCCACTTTGGATGCCGCCGATGAGTTGTGCCAGCACGCGATCCACCGAGCCGCACGCTTCCTTGAGCGCCTCGACCCCTTCAGGCGCGATTTTCTGCGACGGATTTTTTTCGTGGCCGTAACGCGCCGCGCTGCCAGCCTTCATCGCCGCGAAACTGCCCATGCCGCGATATTGCTTGTAAAGTTTGCCGCTGATTTCCACGACGTCGCCGGGCGCTTCGTTGCAACCGGCAAAAATTCCGCCGCAAATCACCGCCTGCGACAACGTCAACGCCTTCACGATGTCGCCGGATTTCGTGATGCCGCCGTCGGCGAGGATGGAAACTTTTTTCTTCGCCGCAGCGCGCGAGCAGACGTAAAGCGCGGTCATTTGCGGAATTCCGACTCCGGCGACCATGCGCGTCGTGCAGATTGAACCGGGGCCTTGGCCGACTTTGATCGCGTCCGCGCCGCAGTCAGCGAGAAATTCCACGCCCGCCGCGCTCGTGACGTTTCCAGCGATGAGCGGCAATTTCGGAAATGCGTCGCGCAAAACTTTCACGGTGTCGCCGACGCCTTTCGTGTGGCCGTGCGCGGTGGAAACGGCAACCGTGTCCACGCCGCGCTCGACGAGCGCGCCGACGTGTTCGAGAATCCTTTTTTTGTCGAGTTCGCCAAACGCATTTCGCGTTGCTGAAACCGCCGCGCCGCAGATGAGGTGAAAATTCGCGTCGCGCGCGGGTTTGAATTGCGCGGCGCGTTCGAGCGTGATGCGCTCCACGTCGCTCAACGTGATGAGGCCGCACAGTTTGTCCTTTTCATCCACGACGAGCAGTTTGTGGATGCCGAGATGCTCGGTGAAAAATTTGTCGGCGCGCGCAATCGGGTCTTTGCCAAGTTCCTTTTGCACGATGGTGTGGACTTGCGCGCGCGGCGTGAGCGCTTCCGCAACTTTCATTTTCGCGTAACGCGGCTTGACGACGTGGCCGGACAGCAGCCCGACGAGTTTTCCTTTTTCATCCACGACGGGAAATGTTCCGAACGCAAATTTTTTCTGCTCGATCATCGCCAGCACGTCGCCGATGAACTGGTCCGGCGAAACCTGGATCGGTTCCTGGATCAAACCGTGGACGTGATTCTTGACGCGGCTGACTTCGGAGAGTTGCTGCCGCTCCGGCATATTGTAATGAATCAAACCAAGCCCGCCGTTGAGCGCCATCGCAATCGCCATGCGCGATTCGGTGACGGTGTCCATGTCGGACGAAATCGCCGGGATGTTCAGATGCAGATTTTCCGCGAGAGTCGTGTCGAGCTGCGTGTCGCGCGGGAGAATCTCGGAATAAAGTGTGGCGAGCGTGATGTCGTCGAACGTCAGGCCGATTTTGCTGTTTGCAGGGAAAAATTTGTCCGCCGGTTGGTAGAACGGATCGTCGAAGCCGGAATTGCGCGTCGCTGCCATGTCAGAAAATGCCCGCCAACTGGGAGTTTTGGCAAGCAAATTACGCTTTTGGCAGGTTGGTTGGAATATCCCACCTGATGCCGTTCAAAACATCTTTGACGGTTTTAATCAATTCATCGGGAGTGCAGCGTGATTTCAGCAAAACTCCTTCGACGCCAATGGCCAGCGCGCCTTGCGCGAGATCGGCGATGCTGCAATCGGAGAACATGATGACGGGAATGGTTTTCAAATCGGCGATTGAGCGGATGTATTTAAGCACATCTGTGCCGCTAATTTTGGGCATCACCAAATCCAGCAGGACAACGTCCGGCTTGATTGCCAATAATTTTTTCATGGCTTCCAAACCGTCTTCAACCACTTCGACTTTATAGCCTTCGCGCTCTAAAACGCCGCGATACGCCTTAACCACCAGCGGATTGTCTTCGACATAAAATATTGTTTTCATGAGTTGGTTTAATCCGGATAACCGTTCGGATTTTTTTTGTGCCACGCCCACGCGGTGGCGACGATGTCTTCGAGTTTCGGAAATTGCGGCTTCCAACCAAGTTCGTGAATGGCTTTGGCGGCGGACGCGACGAGTTTCGGCGGATCACCGGGGCGACGTGGCTTTTCAATCGCCGGAATTTTTTTGCCGGCGATTTTTTCGCACATGGAAATCACCTGCTTCACGGAATAGCCATCGCCATTTCCCAGATTGTAAAATCCCGTTCTGCCCGGAGCAAGGCCAAGAATATGAGCCTGCGCCAAGTCCTTGATGTGAATGTAATCGCGGATGCAGGTGCCGTCGGGCGTCGGATAATCCGTGCCGTAAATCTCGCAGTTTGGTTTTTTCCCGAGCGCGACGAAGAGCACGTTCGGGATCAGATGCGTTTCGATGCGATGATGTTCGCCAAATTTTTCGCTCGCGCCGGCGGCGTTGAAATAGCGAAACGCGATGAATTCCAGTTTGTAAATCTGCTGATACCAGATCAACGCTTTCTCAAACATCAGCTTGGCTTCACCGTAAGGATTGATCGGTCGCTGCGGCAAATCTTCTGTCATCGGAATTTTATCCGGCGGGCCGTAAGTTGCGCAGGTGGAACTAAAAACAAATTTTTTCACGCCACATTCCACGGCGGCATCGGCGAGCTTGAGCGCGTTGACAAAATTGTTGTGAAAATACTTTTTCGGATTTGTCATGGACTCGCTGACAAGCGCGTTGGCGGCAAAGTGCATGATGGCGTCGGGCTTCGTGGATTTGACGGCGTTGAGAATGTCGCCGTCAATTTCTGGTTTGGCGAAAATGAATTTCGCGCGCGAGTCCACCGCCGAGCGATGGCCTTCGGTGAGATTGTCGTAAACCGTGACCTGATGGCCGGCGTTGAGCAATTCTTCCGTGCAAATCGAGCCGATGTATCCCGCGCCGCCAGTGACAAAAACGTTCATGCGCTGAACTATGGAAAAAATTCGCGCCGGTTCAAAGTCAGAAATAATAGGACGGCGACACGCCGTCCCTCCCAATTACAATTGCTTCATCGCATTATCCAACGCGGTGAAAAGCTGATTCATTGTCGCTTCAGTTTCATCGCCCATATTAGAAATGCGGAACGTCGTGCCTTTGATTTTTCCGTAACCGCCGTCAATCAAAAATCCCGCGTCCTTTGCCTGTTTTTGCAATTTAGCGACGTCCACGGTTCGTCCGCCGGGACGCGCGCCGTTGCTGACGCAAGTTAAAGTGATGGATTCAAATCCTTTTTCCGGGAACAAATTGAAACCATGTTTCGCAGCCCAGTCACGCGTCATTTGATTCGTCTTTTTGTGGCGCGCGTAACGAACGTCCAAACCTTCGACAAAAAATTCGTCCAGCTTTGAACTCAACGCGTAAATGTGCGCGATGCTCGGTGTGCTCGGCGTCATGCTTTGCTCGGCATTTTTTTGGAATTCAACGAAATCAAAATAATAACCGCGATCTTTTGCCGTCGCCGCTTTTGCGAGCGCGGCGGGTGAGCAAACGAAAACTGCAAGCCCGGGCGGCAGCGCAAATGCCTTTTGCGTTCCGGCCAGCAAAACGTCAATGCCGAGTTCGTCAAAATTCAGCGGCACGGCGCTCATCGAGCTGACGGCGTCCACGATGAACATGACGTCGGGATATTTTTTCTTGAGCGCGGCGATTTCCGCGAGCGGCGACATCGTGCCCGTCGAAGTCTCGTTGTGGATCAACGTCAGCGCGTCGAATTGGCCGGTGGCAAGTTTTGCGTCAATCTGTTCCGCGCGGATCGGTGAACCCCATTCCACTTGCAACGCTTCGGCCTGCTTGCCGCATTTTTTGGAAACGTCGAACCATTTGTCCGAAAACGCGCCGCACATGCAGTTCAAAACTTTTTTTTGCACGAGATTGCGAATCGCGCCTTCCATCACGCCCCATGCCGATGACGTGCTCAAATAAACGAGCTGCTTCGTGGAAAGCAATTGCTGGAGTTGCGGCTGGATTTTCGCGTAAAGGTCTTTGAAACCCTGGCCGCGATGGCCGATCATCGGCGAGCAAAGCGCCTTGAAAGTTTTTTCGCTGACTTCGACCGGTCCCGGAATGTGTAATTTAACGTGCGCCATAGTTTGTGAAATGTTTCACAAGCAGTGTGTTATAGCAAGAAAACTTTAGCCGCAGATGAAACACAGATTAACACGGATGAAAATTAAAGTAACAACACAGCACGATTCTTTACGAGTTGTAACTTACTTCAATATGCGTTTCCTTTTTGGGAAAAATCTTTGTCACAACGCATTTTCCACAATTGACAAAATCCAATCGCACACGGTTGTCAGGCATCCAGCTAATTTTTAATTTTTCACCTTTAGAACCATAGACAATTTCATGTCTTAATCTTTTGCTCATATTATTTTGAATTGATGGTTACAATTATGAAAATGGCACACAATATCATCATAATTATGAAAATGATGAGGTTGCGCCCTTTGTATTCTTCCATTTTGCTCTTATCGCCGCTCGTAGTAGCTTTTTGCGCTTCGTCGAGCTTTTGATAATCTTTCTTGACCAACTTTTGAGCTACAAATTGTAAAAGCACGTTTAGCATAATTGGTGTTTCAGCAATCCGTGTTCATCTGTGGCTAACTAATCCTTATTTTTTGACGTAACCATTCGCGCGAAACCATTCGACGGCGTCGGCGAAGGCTTGCTTGGGCGGCGTTTGCGGCAGGCCGAGGTCGCGAATCGCTTTGATTGGATTGAACCACATTTTATATTTGGCCATGCGCACGCCGGCCAGCGGCGCTTTCGGCGGTTTGCGTGTAAAAAATGCCGTGCTTTCTTCAACATGCGCCGCCGCCATCGCGACCCAATGCGGCACTTTCATTTTCGGCGCGGAAATGCCGGTGATTTCTTCCAAAACTTTGAGTGTTTCTTCCATCGTCCAATTACCGTCCGCATTTCCCAAAATGTAACGGTCACCAATTTTTCCTTTTTCAGCGGCTAGAATATGTCCAGTCGCCACGTCGCGCACATGAACCCAGTTCAATCCGGTGTCCACGAATCCGGGCAATTTGTGGTTCAGAAAATCCACGATGACCTGTCCGGTCGGCGTGGGTTTCGCGTCGCGCGGTCCGACGGGCGCACTGGGATTGACGATGATGACGGGCAAGCCGTCGCGCGCAAATTTTGCGGCGACAAGTTCCGCCTGCCATTTGGAACGCTTGTAATCATTGGTCAAATCGGTGTCGGCAACTTTATCTGCTTCCGTGGAAGGAACAATTTTTCCGTCCACTTCTTTTGGCAATCCGATGCAGCCGACAGTGCTCGTATAAATAATTCGCTGGCAATGATGTCCCGCCGCTTCGATGACGTTGAACGTGCCTTCGACATTCGCGATATACATCGGCTTGTAATCGGCAGCCCACAACCGGTAATCCGCCGCGCAATGAAAGCACCATTCGCAACCGTCCATCTCGCGGCTCAAAAAATTACGGTCGGTCAAATCGCCGGTGACAGTTTCAATGTCCGCGCCCGCCAACGCCTGCGTGTTGCTGCCGGGCCGCACCAGCGCCTTGACGCGATGCTTGCGCGTGAGCAGTTCGTGGACGAGGTTCGAGCCGATGAATCCTGATGCGCCTGTGACAAAACATTTCATAAGTTTGAAGAGTTGACGCATCTTGTGGCAAAGGCCAGCTCGACGCCACAAAAAGTTTTTCACATTCCGCCGCTTGACTTGTCGGCGCGACGTGCAAAAATTACGGCAGTTGTATGCAGGCAAAAAGCAGTTCCCAAAAAACAAACCGCGTCCATCAACGCGAACTCGATGTAAAAATCGAATTCATGGAAGGAGTCGTCCGGCGCGATCCGAATTATGTGGACGCGCTGCAACTGCTCGGCGACCACTACACGCAACGCGGCCGTTTCGACGAAGGCCTGGACGTGGACGAACGGCTCGCCCGCCTCGAACCCAAAAATCCGCTCGTGTTTTACAATCTTGCGTGCAGCTATTCGCTCACCGACCAATTCGACGCTGCGGCGCTCGCGCTGGAAAAAGCGTTGCAGTTCGGCTATCGCGATTTTGCGTGGCTCGCCAAAGACCCGGACTTGAAAAAACTCCGCGCGCAGCCGATTTATCGCGAAATCCAAAAAAAAATTCGCGGAATGAAAATCAAAGTCCGCTAGCATGAACGTCACCGTCGGCGGACGCACGCGACATTTCCGCACCGTCACTTTCGACGCAAAGACAAATTCAGTTTTGCTGATCGAACAGCGACTGCTTCCGCACGAATTCAAAATTGTTCCCGCAAAAAGTTTCAAAGAAACAGCGGCGGCGATCCGCGACATGATTGTTCGCGGCGCGGGCGCAATCGGCGCGACGGCGGCTTATGGTTTGGCTCAAGGCGCGCGCGAAGTCAGAATTCAGAATTCAGAATTCAGAATTCAGAATAAAAAATTTGATTTGCACATCGAAAAAGTTTTTCAAACACTCGCCAATGCGCGGCCAACCGCCGTTGATCCTGTCAACGCAATGAACGGCGTTCGCGCCGCGATGCGCCGCGGCAAAACGGTTGAGGAAAAACAATTTCTCGCGCTCGCTGCTGCTGAAGAATTTGCGAGCGATGATGTCCATCATTGCGAGGAAATCGGAAGGCACGGCGCGAAGTTGATTCGCAGCGGCATGAACATTTTGACGCATTGCAACGCCGGCTGGCTTGCCTTCGTGGACATCGGCACGGCTACTGCGCCAATGTATGCCGCGCAAGCGCAGGGAAAAAAATTTCATGTTTTCTGCGACGAAACACGTCCGCGTTCGCAAGGCGCGACGTTGACCGCGTGGGAATTGGCGCAGCAAAAAATTTCGCATCAAATCATCGCCGACAATGCCGCCGGCCATTTGATGCAGCGCGGCGAAATTGATCTGGTCATCGTCGGCAGCGACCGCACGCTGGGTCGCACTGGCGAAGTGACGAATAAAATCGGCACTTACACGAAGGCGGTTTTGGCCGCACGGCACAAAATTCCATTTTACGTCGCGATTCCGCTTTCGACGATTGATTGGAATTTGAAACGCGGCCTCGACATTCCGATTGAAGAACGCAGCGAAAGCGAAGTCTGCGGCGCGTGGGGAGTCCTTGCGGACGGCCACCAATTCGGAAAGCGGAAATACATTCGCGTCGCAAACCCGACGAGCCGCGCGCGCAATCCGGGCTTTGACGTGACGCCGCCGGAATTGATTTCTGGAATCATCACATCGGCGGGAATCTTCAAGCCGAAGGAGCTTTGGAAGTATCGCGAAAAGTTGCAAAGCAGTCCGCGAGGTTGAAAATCAAAATTTCTTTGTGTCTTTTATTTTCTTTTGCGGTTAAAACAATCTGCCGATGAAAGAAATCGTTCCAACGCCGCCACCCCTCGTTCATAACCAGTTCGAGTCCGTGCGCGATTTGTTCAGTAAAAATGTCGTGCCGAGCTACGGACGTTTTGACCTCGCGTTGAGCCACGGCTCCGGCAGTTACGTTTTCGATGTCGCGGGCAGGCGCTATCTCGACCTCGGCAGCGGCATTGCCGTGAATTGCCTCGGCCACGCGCATCCAGCCATCACTGAAGCCTTCGTCGAGCAATCGAAAAAACTGATTCACGTCTCGAATCTTTACTACACCGAACCGCAAGGACGACTCGCGGCTGAAATCGTCAAACGCATCGGCGCAGGAAAAGTTTTTTTCTGCAACAGCGGCGCGGAGGCAAACGAAGGCCTGTTCAAGGTCGCGCGCAAATTCGGCCACGACGAAGGACGATTTGAAATTCTCACGGCGACAAATTCCTTTCACGGACGCTCGCTCGCAACCATTGCCGCGACCGGACAGGACAAAGTCAAAAAAGGTTTCGAGCCGATGATGCCGGGCTTCCGGCACATTCCGTTCAACGATTTGGACGCCGCACGAAATATGATTTCACCTGCGACCGTCGCCATCATGATTGAAGGCGTTCAAGGCGAAGGCGGCGTGACGCCCGCGACGCCGGAGTATTTGCTCGGCCTTCGCGCGCTGTGCGACAAAAAAAAATTGCTGCTGTTCATGGACGGCGTGCAGGACGGGCATTATCGCTCTGGAAAATTTCAAAGCTTTCAACGAATTCTCGAAAATGTTTCCGGCGGAGAGAAATTTCTGCCCGACGGAATTTCGACGGCCAAATCGCTCGGCGGCGGATTTCCGATGGGCGCATTTTGGGTGCGAGCGCCATTTGCGGATTTGCTCGGGCCGGGCACGCACGCTTCGACCTTTGGCGGCACGCCGCTCGCTTGTGCTGTTGCGCTGAAAATTCTTGAAGTCATCGAACAGGAAAAATTGGACGAACAGGCGCGCAAACTTGGCAATTGGATGCTGAACGAGTTGAAGCGGCTCGCGGAAGTTTATCCAACTGTCGTCAAAAACGCGCGCGGCCTCGGCTTCATGCTCGGATTAGAGCTGGTTGAAAAAGAAAAAATTCCTGCGTTCGCTGCGAGCGAAAAATCTGCGGCGATCCAATTTACAAATCGGCTGCAAGCTGCCGGCGTTTTGGTCATTCCCGCCGGAACGCAAACCATTCGCCTGCTGCCGTCACTGAATTTGAAACCGCAGGAAGCCGGCGAAGGCATTTCCAAAATCGAGGAAGTCGTGAAAAGTTTAGCGTGAAAATCCTCACCTCACCCCGGCCCTCTCCCCTCCATCCGATGGAGCGGAGAGGGAGAATTATTTCCAGCGTCTTGGTAAATCGGAAGCGGACTTTTGCTCAACGATTATGCGAATTTCAGAAAATTGACAACGCTATTCCCTCTTCCATCGGATGGGAGAGGGGCAGGGTGAGGGCGATTTGAAATTTTGATTATGACGCCCGAAGCGCACAAACATTTGTCCAAACGCGATCCGGTTTTGAAACTGCTGATTCTCGAACACGGACTTTGCGATCTCGTGCCGGAAACGCGCCGCCCGCCGTTTCAATCGCTCGTGCAAGCTGTCGCGCACCAGCAACTCAACGGCACGGCGGCGAACACAATTCTGTCGCGTTTCAAAAAATTATTTCCCGGCAGAAAATTTCCGCGCCCGGAAGATTTGGCGGGCGTGACGGACGCGCAAATCCGCGCCTGCGGATTTTCGTTCGCGAAAATCAAATCCATCCGCGACATCGCGGAGAAAACGCTGTCCGGCGTCATTCCAAGTTCACGCCAAATTGTGAAATTGTCCGACGACGAAATTGTTGCGCGGCTGACGGAAGTTCGCGGCGTTGGCCGCTGGACGGTCGAGATGCTTTTGATTTTTCAGCTTGGTCGCCACGATATTTTACCCGCAGACGATTTTGGCGTTCGCACCGGATTTCGCCACGCCTACAAAAAACGTGAAATGCCGACGCCGAAGGAATTGCTCGCGTTCGGCGAAATCTGGCGTCCGCATCGCACGACGGCTGCGTGGTTTCTCTGGTGCGCCGCGGATGCGTTGAAGAAAAAGAAGTGACGGCACGAATTGTTTTGGATATAAACTTTCCTTTGGACGAAAATTCCCAAAACGCAAAATGAAACATCTGTTGTCATTGGAAAAATTGCCGAACGCGGACATCGAAAAAATTCTGCGCGATTCCATCGTGTTCAAGCGCGAACGGGCGCGGGTGGATCGCAAGCCGCTCGCCGGACACACTTGGGCGCTGATTTTTTCCAAATCTTCCACACGCACGCGGGTTTCATTTGAAACCGGCATCCGTGAATTGGGCGGCAACGTGATGTTTCTCAACGCAAATGACATTCAACTCGGTCGCGGCGAGCCGGTCAAAGACACGGCGCGCGTTTTGGGACGGATGATTCACGGCGCGGTCATCCGCACATTTGCGCAAAGCGACGTCGAGGAATTTGCGGAATTTTCAAAAATCCCGACCATCAACGCGCTGACCGACGACGAGCATCCGTGCCAGATTCTCGCGGACATTTTTACGTTCAAGGAAAAGCATGGGCCAATTGTCGGCAAAGTTGTGACGTTCATCGGCGACGGCGCTTGCAACGTGCCGCGTTCGTGGATTTGGGCTGCGGCGAAGATGGGATTTGAATTGCGAATCGCTGCGCCGAAAAAATTTCAGCCTCCGGCGGAACTTTTGAAACGCGCCGGCGGAAAAATCATTTGCACGGAAGACATTCAAAAAGCCGCAAAAGGCGCGGATTTGCTTTACACCGATGTTTGGGTTTCGATGGGCAAGGAAGCCGAAAGCGCCGCGCGCATTAAGGCGTTGCAAAATTATCAAATCAATCAGGCACTTGTGAAACTCGCAAATCCCGGCGCGCTGGTGATGCATTGTCTGCCTGCGTATCGCGGCAAAGAAATTGACGAGGAAACGTTCGAGGCGAACGCGGAAACGATTTTCACGCAGGCGGAAAACCGGTTGCATGTGCAAAAGGCGATTTTGAATTGGGTGGTTGCGTAATAAAAATGCACCGTTATTTACTTCAGCAAAATAGACAAGCCTCATCAACGAGTCGGCTCGATTAGCAACGCGCATGTCGGAAATGATTTCGAACTGGTTGCTTTCAAGTTTTTCGCAAAGAAAAACATTACGCTTTCCCGAGATTTCGCCGTCGAAATTGGTTTGTTAAAGAAGAAACTTCATTGTTTCGATCTTGGCACCACCAAAGAAAAAATTCTCGTGGAATGCAAATCACATACATGGACAGCGGGCGCGAAAGTGCCGAGTGCAAAGATGACTGTTTGGAATGAGGCAATGTATTATTTCCATCTCGCTCCGCTAGACTATCGGAAGATTCTCTTTGTGCTTCATGATCGAAGAAAAAAAGAAGGTGAAAGTTTGTTGACCTATTATAAGCGAACCTATTCCCACATGATTCCAGAAGGGGTAGAATTTCTTGAATGGGACGCAGTGACGGGCGACATCGTTAAGATGTGAGAGAAAACTGTCGCAGATATTTCAGGGCGACTTTCAAATCTTTCGGCCATTCGCTTTTGATGGTAACCATTTCATTCGTGACCGGATGCGGCAAGGTCAATTCTTCGGCATGGAGCGCGACGCGTGAAATCAACGCGCGTTCCTCGCGGCCTTCCTTCAAACGATAATCTTTTTTCAGCCGCGAAAGCCAGAGCGGTTTGCCGCCGTAAAGTTCGTCGCCGACAATCGGCAAACCGGCGTGGCGCAAATGTGTGCGAATTTGATGCGTGCGCCCGGTGAGCGGCTCGCATTTGAGCAGCGCGTAGCCGAAGCGTGGAAAATTTTCCAGCACTTCAAATTTTGTTTTCGATTGCTTGCCGTTTTTCGGGTCAACGCGCATCTCGCCAATTTTCACCGGATGCGGCGCGAGTTTGGCGTCCACTTCAAATTGGTTTTCAGAAATTTCACCGCGCACAAGCGCCAGATATTTTTTCAACGGTTTTTCCGTTCCGAACAAATTTGCGAGCGTGACGAGAACCTCTTTCGATTTTGCGAGCAAAATGACGCCGCTGGTTTCAAAATCGAGCCGGTGCGCGTTGCTCAAATAATTGAGATGGCGTTCGCGCGCCCACGGTTTTGCGGCGGCAATTCCGGCGTGAAGCAATTTCATCAGGTTCGGGCGATTCGGATCGTAACGGTCGGGTGAAGTCAGAAGTTTCGCGGGCTTGTCGAGCGCGAGCAGATGCTCGTCCTCGAACAGCACGGGAATTTCCCAAAATTCGCGCGTCGCGGGCGAGGAAAGTTTTATCGCTGCGCTCATGGGATGCGGATTTTCATCCGCGTGAAATCATTTTACGCCTGCCGCCGCCTGTTTTTGAAATGCGGGGATATTGCGGAACTCACGGTTCGCTTCAGTCTGGATCCATGACTGGAAAACTTCGTTGGCGCGTTCGCGGCGAAGTTGTTCGGTGAATTGCGGCAATTTCGCATTCATTGCGGTTCGATCCAGCGGCAATTTCTTGTCAACAAATACGATGAAGCCGCCATTGTCGGTTTCTTCAAAATTGCCCGCATGTCCCGGCGGCGTGCTGAACGCAGCCTGCTTGACTTGCTGAAAATTGACGCGTTCCGCAAGTTCGGGCAATTCTTTGGTGGCCAACGAAAACGGCGAAAGTGTTTCTGGATGAAATCCGGCGGCAGCGCAAGCCGAAGCAAAAGTTTTTCCCATGGAAAGCTGCATGGTCAGCGTATAAAAGAAATTTGTTCCATCGCGCCGCGCGAGCGCTGCGGCTTCGAGGTTTTTGTAATCCGCCGTCACGCGCTCGCGGATGCTGTCGAGCGACGGGATTTCCGCAGGCAATTGTTGCGCGAGCGCGATGACGTAAAAAGAAGTGTTGCCGGCAATCGGCCCCGCAAATAGATCGTCGTGCGTCAGGGCAAACGCCGCTTTGACGAATGCCGCCGGCGCTAAAAATTCCTCCGGCCCGTATTGGCTGCCGAACGGCGCGGTGGTGCGGACGGTCAATCCTTTTTCTTTGGCAACGGCGGCGAGATTTTCCGGGCGCAACGGCGTTTTGTCGAAAACTTCGGTGGCAAAATCATTTGCCAGTTTGCGCGCTTCGGCTGCGGCCCCTTGTCGGAGCAATTCAGCGCGAATTTTAGTTTTTGCTTCGTCGTCGGTTTTCGCGCCCGGCACCGCATCCATTCCGTATCGCCGAAAAGTTGCGTCAACCTGGTCGTCCAAATTGGTCTTGCCGATTCTTTGTTCTGCGGCGGAAAGATAATTGCTCACGTTAAATTCGACGTAGCTGACTTGCACGCGGTCGGGCAGACGATATTCCGCCATGTAATTCGTATAAAATTGCGCGGCGATGCCGGGCGTGACGGTGATTTGCGACAAATAATTTGACGCGGAAAAGAAAACCGCCTGCGCAGCGACTTCCTGATAGTCGCGCCCATAAATTTCTGCGGCCTCCTGCGGCGTGACCAGTTGGCCGGTCAACCCGAGCGTCTGGATCAATTGCTGGATGACAAGGTCGTTGCGGGCAAACCGCATGAAATCTTCCTCCGTCAAACCTTCCTGCTTCAAAACTTTTTTGAAATCTTCAAACGTGACGCGCTGGCCGTTGCGATCAAGCGAGTGCAAAGCCGCCGCCGCCGCTGTCGCCGCCTCGTTGTCGCTTACATGGACGCCGAGGCTTTCCGCTTTTTGCGTGAGCATCAGGCGCAGATAAATTTGTTCCTGCAAGTCCTTCTCCGGAATGTTGGCCGGCCATTGCAGGTTCTGGAAAAAATAAAAAAGTTTAAATTCATTTTGCGCGTTGACGTAATCCCGCTGCGTGATTTTATGCCCATAAATGGAGCCGAAATCGCCGGTCGCGCCGCCGCCGCCATTTCGCGACGGGCCCGAGCCCATGAAGGTGACGAATGAAATCGCCGTGACTGCCATGGCGATAATCAAAATCCAGCGGTGTTTGCGCAAAAACCTAAACATAACGTGAACGAAAAGCCTAACCCGCTGAAGCGATGCTGGTCAAACCAAAAGCGCGAACATTAGCGAAGCCATTTTGCAACGTCCATCGCCGCGTAGGTGATCAAAATGTCCGCGCCCGCGCGGCGCATCGCCAGCAAACTTTCCAAAGTCACCGCGCGCTCGTCAATCCAGCCGCGCGCGGCGGCCGCTTTGATCATCGCGTGTTCGCCGCTCACGGCATAAGCCGCAGTCGGATAACCGAATTCTTTTTTTACACGACAAATCAAATCCAGATACGCCAGCGCCGGCTTGACCATCACGATGTCCGCGCCTTCCTGGATATCCAACGCCACTTCGCGCAACGCCTCGTTCGCGTTCGCCGCGTCCATCTGGTAACTGCGCCGGTCGCCGAATTGTGGCGCGGACTCGGCGGCTTCACGGAACGGCCCGTAAAATGCCGACGCAAATTTCGCCGCGTAACTCATGATCGGCATGTCCTCAAAATGATTTTTGTCGAGCAATTTGCGAATGGCGCGAACGCGGCCATCCATCATGTCGCTCGGCGCGACCATGTCCGCGCCCGCTTCGGCGTGGCTCAACGCCGTTTGCGCGAGCAATTTCAGCGTCGGGTCGTTCAAAATTTTCCCGCCATGCACGATGCCGCAATGCCCGTGCTCCATGTATTCGCACAGGCACACGTCCGTGATGACGAGCAGCGACGGCAATTCCTTTTTCAGCAGGCGAACGGCTTGCTGAACAATTCCATTTTCCGCAAATGCGCCGGAAGCTTTTGCATCTTTTTTATCGGGAATGCCGAAAAGCAAAATCGCCGGAACGCCGAGCGCATGCGCTTTCGTCGCCTCGCGAACGATTTCATCCGGCGACAATTGAAAAACGCCGGGCATCGCGCTGATTTCGTGGCGAAGTTTTTTTCCAGAGCGCGCGAACAACGGCAAAACTAATTGCTCGACGCTCAATCGCGTTTCGCAAACAAGTTTTCGCAGCGCGGGCGACTGGCGCAAACGGCGCGAACGATAATTTGGAAATGTGGCGTGCAAACTCACGAGGCTATTCTAGTTTGAAAGCGAGAAGTGCAAAGCGGAAAATGGCAATGAATACGCGCTTCTGCTAGTTTTTTGGTTTGATGCGAATGTCGCCGGTCGCGGAATCTTTGACGATGATTAAATCATAATTTTCGCACAGTGCGACGATTGCCTGTCTTGCCGTGATTTTTGACCAATGAATGGAAATTGCCGGTGCATTATGAACTGTATGGTCTGTCGGGTCAAAATAGCTCGATACCTTTGGGTCAAGAACGACATTAAGATGATTTTGTTCGATAAGATTTTTCAGCGCTTCATCAAGCGGTGCCTCCTGAAATACTATTGGAACAATCTGATTTGTATTGCTACCCAGCAGGCTGGCGTCCACTGGATTTGCGGTTCGATTTGCATATCCAATTTCAGCAATAGAGGAAATTCTTTCGCCCCGGCAGGGGCTTCGTCCGT
Source organism: Candidatus Methylomirabilota bacterium (assembly GCA_035644195.1). Classification (GTDB taxonomy): domain Bacteria; phylum Verrucomicrobiota; class Verrucomicrobiia; order Limisphaerales; family UBA11358; genus UBA11358. Next base: position 31,377 of record DASQOZ010000019.1, read on the forward strand.
TTTGCATTTGATACCCACGGTTTCACCGTGGGCTACTATGGTCGTCGCTACGCGACTGTTTTTATGGCGTTCCTTTCGGCTCGCGAGGACGCTCGCCCCACCATTTGAAATTCAATCCGTGACAATCCGTGAAATTCGTGTCAAAAATTTCTTATGCAGTCATTGAAAAGATTTTTTCTGGCGGCGCTGGTTCTATTGATTTTCGCCGCAGGCATCTGGCTCGGTTTGAAAATTTCCCGGTTGATGAAATTCAATTCCGCGCCGCGCGAGGAAAACACCGTCGCCGTCGTTCGACAAATTCAAACGCTCTCGGATTTGGTCACGGTCAAATACGTCGTGGAAAAAGTCATCATCCTCGATTCGCCGCCGCAAAGCACGCTCGGGCAATTTGTTCAAGGCAACAATCGCGTGTTGATGCTCGCGCATGGCATCGTCAAGGCTGGCATTGATTTGAAAAAATTAAAATCCGAAGACGCGCAGGTTTCTGGCAAGACGATTCGCCTGCATTTGCCGCCGCCGGAAATCACTGATGCATATCTGGATGAAAAGCAAACCAAGGTGATTGATTGGCAGCGCGGTTTCCTGCGCGACTACGACAAGGATTTGGAAACGACCGCGCGCCAAAATGCCGTGGACGATATCAGCCGCGCCGCGCGAGCGGATGGAATTTTGAAGGAAGCGAACGACCGCGCGCAATTGGATCTGGCAATGTTTTTGAGCAAAGCCGGTTTTGAACACGTGGAATTTGCGGACAATCCCTTAAGCACAATTCCCAAAGCCTCGTCGGATGAAATGCCTAAAAACTAGGCAGCGTGGATGATTTTTACGAACTGGAAAACTTCGGTCTGCGTTTCAACTTCAATTTTTCGCGCCCGTTTCGGCGGGGCAATTTTCAGCGGCTGCTCGCGAAGCTGCATCAAATAAAGCGCGGCTGGCAATGTTGAATGCCGATTCGGGATTTCAAAACCGTTGCGGACCGGCTGCTCCTGCTTCAAAAGATTTGATTTCTTTGCCACGAACCAAATGCCGCAAGTCGCGTGCCAAATTATTTTTTTGCGAGCCGCTCCAGAAGTTTTCCGTGAATGCCACCGAAACCGCCGTTGCTGAAAACGCAGATCACATCGCCGCCCTGAACGCTTTTTGAAACGTGCGCGATGATGGAATTCACGTCCGGCAAATAGGCCGCGTTTTTTTTTGCCGCGCTCAAATCCTGCATCAACTTTTCGGGATTCAATCTTTCGTCCGGTGCTAGTTGCTCCAACCGCGCGACTTCGGAAATGACCACCGCATCGGCGTCGGCAAACGACGAGGCCAATTCATTTTGAAAAACGTTTCGCCGCGTCGTGTTGCTGCGCGGCTCGAAAATCGCCCAGATTTTCTGATGCGGATATTTGATGCGCAACGCGCGCAACGTCTCGCGGATCGCCGTCGGATGATGGCCGAAATCATCCACGATCGTCACGCCGCCCGCGATGCCGCGCACTTCCATACGACGCTTGATGCCGCGAAACGTGTCGAACGCGCTTTGGATTTGTTTGTTCGACAAGCCGCAATGTTTCGCCGCCGCGATGACCGCGAGCGCATTGCGGACATTCAATTCACCAATCAGATTCAAGTGAAATTTGAAACTCGGAATCTCAAATTCCGTCGCCGTCGGGCCAAAACGCAGATTGAAAGCCTGGACGGAATTATTTTCGCCGAGGCCGAATTTTTTCACCGGACAATGCGTGACGTTGAGCAGCGGCGCGAGATTTTCGTCGTCGCCGTTGCCGAGCAAAAGGCCGTTTCGCGGAATCAGCCGGATGAATTGCGAGAACGATTTTTTGATGGCGTCGAGATTTTCAAAAATGTCCGCATGGTCGAATTCCAGATTGTTGACGATGGCGATTTCCGGCAAATAGTGGACAAACTTGCTGCGCTTGTCGAAAAACGCCGTGTCGTATTCGTCGCCCTCGATGATGAACCACTCGCTGTCCGTGAAGCGCGCGCCTTGCGAAAAATTATTTGGAATGCCGCCGATGAGAAAACTCGGATTCAATCCGTTGTGTTCAAAAACCCATGTCAGCAACGAAGTCGTCGTCGTCTTACCGTGAGTTCCTGAAACAACAATCGAGCGTTTGCCGCGAATGAAAAATTCCTTGAGCAATTCCGGCAGCGAGCAGTAGCGCAATTTGTGATCCAAAATAAATTCTGCTTCGGGATTGCCGCGAGAAATGGCGTTGCCGATGACGACCAAATCCGGTTTGTGCGAAAGATTTTTTTCGTCGTAGCCGTTCATCACCGCGATTTTTTTCCCGGCGAGAAACGATGCCATCGGTTCATACACATTTTGGTCCGAGCCGCTGACGGCAAAGCCTTTGTCGAACATCGCCGCCGCCGCACTTGCCATCGCCGTGCCGCCAATGCCGACGAAGTGAACTGATTTAATTTCCGATGAAAACATGAAATGGAATTAAACCACGAAGACACCAAGGCACAAAGATTTTTTGATTCCTGGTGTCTTTGTGTCTTGGCGGTTAAGTTTTGAGCTTCTTTTCCAGAATTTCGCCGACGAGATTTGGGTTCGCCTTGCCTTTGCTCAATTTCATCACCTGACCTTTGAGAAAATTCAGCGCAGCAACTTTGCCAGCCTTGTAATCGGCAACGGAATTTGGATTTGCGACAATCGCGTCGTCGCAGAATTTTTCAATCGCGCCGGTGTCGCTGACTTGCGCCAGACCTTTTTCTTGAACAATTGTTGCCGCAGATTTGCCGGTTCTTTTCATTTCAGGAATCACTATTTGTTGCGCCGTCGAAACATTTATTGTGTTGTTTTGGATCAGGACAGCCACATTTATAGTTTCTTCTATTGAGAAAGGTTCCGGCCCATCAAAAAGCAATTTCACGGTCGGTTTTCCTTCAATAGGTTTTGCCTGTGAACTGTTGATGACCAAATTCGCGGTTGTTTTGATTAATTTTGTTCGTTGAATTTCAGCAGGAATTTTTTCGACCGCTTTCTCAAAAGCATTTCCAAGCTCAACGTTGCTTGTAAAAAATTCTGCGTCACCCGCAGGCAATTGATAATCGCGCATGAAACGTTGTTTGCGAGCGAGTGGCAATTCAACGACGCGACTGGAAATTTCTTCCAGCCATTTCGCGGTCGGCTCAAACGGCATCAAATCCGGTTCGGGGAAATAGCGATAATCGTGAGCGTGCTCTTTCGTCCGCATTTCTTCAGTCACGTTGGCAATGTCATCCCAGCGACGCGTGGATTGAATTAGCTTTTCGCCGCGTTTCACAATTTCAATCTGGCGCGGAATTTCGTATTCCAGCGCGCGACGCACGCCGGAAAAGCTGTTCATGTTTTTGATTTCAATTTTTGCGCCGAGTTCTTTCGAGATGACTGGACGAACTGAAACATTTACGTCACAGCGCACCATGCCTTTTTCCATGTCGCAATCGCTGATTTTTCCGTAGCGAAGAATTTCGACCAGCGCGTTGAGATAATCGTAGGCTTGATTCGCACTCGTCAAATCCGGTTCGGAAACGATTTCCATGAGCGGCACGCCGGCGCGATTGAAATCCACGCCGCTGTTGCGGTCGAAATGAAAATTTTTGCCGACGTCTTCTTCCAAATGCGCGCGGGTGATGCGGACGCGCGAAAGGCCGCCGTTGAATTCAAAATCCACAAAACCATTTTTCGTGGACGGCTGGTCGTATTGCGTGACCTGATAATTCTTTGCGACATCGGGATAGAAATAATTTTTGCGGTCGAATTTTGCACACGACGGAATTTCGCAATTGAGAAGCAATCCCGTCAATACCGTAAGTTTCAATGCTTCTTCATTGGCGACGGGCAAAACACCGGGCATTCCGAGGCAAATCGGGCAAACGTTTGTATTTGGGTCGGAGCCAAATGAATTGGCACAGCCGCACCACATCTTCGATTTAGTTTTAAGCTGGACGTGCGTTTCCAGTCCAATGACGGCTTCGTATTCCATGCGCGGAAGATTTAGCCACAGATTGAACACAGATGAAACACGGATTTTTACATTGCTCCGGTCAATTTGATTTGGGCGATGAGTCGCGCAAATTCTTCGTCGCCGACAAGACGCGGAATGGCGCGGCAGGTTTTCTCGAAGCCGGGAAAATTCCAGAGATTCGGAAAATCCCGGCATTGCTGCGGCTTGACCGATTGCACGGAGCAATTTTCGCCGTCGAGGAAAACGCACTCGCCATTTGGTTTTTCCTGCAAGGCAAGTCCGCCACGGTCCCAGCGCAGCCGCGTGAATTGCTGAATAAATTCATTTTCACTGACGTCTTTGAATTTGGCGAGACGGGTGATTTCTTCGTCCGTCAAACGCACTTGTCCCGGCCAACGGCAACAGGCCGTGCAGCGTTGACATTCATAAAAAATTGGCATTTGAAAATGGTTTCAGATTTTTTTAATTCCCCTTTGCCACAAATCGAAATGATACAGCGCGACGACGACAAGCGAATGGCCGATTTTTTCATCGGCGACGAGTTTTGGAATTTCCGCAACCGGCACGAGCCGCGTGATTAAATCTTCGCCGTGATCCAATTCAATCGGATGTTTCAATTCACAATTTTCCACGAGCACGGTGTAGGTGAAATTGCTCAAAATGGCCGGATTGGAATGAATTTTTCCAAGCAGGCGCGCATTTTTGCCTTCGTAGCCGGTCTCCTCGCGCAATTCACGCACAGCGGTCGCCACGGGATCGGTTTCGTCCGCGTCCATCATGCCGCCGGGGATTTCCAGCTCCACCGTGTTCGAACCGTGACGATATTGCTCGACCATGACAAGCTGTTGGTCGGGCGTGACAGCAATGACGTTGACCCAATTGACGCTGTCGAGGACGAAGAAGTCGTGTTCCTTGCCCGTTCGCGGAGAAATCTTCACGTCCGAACGCAACGTGAAAATGCGAAAGTCGCCAAGCAATTTGGAACTGATTTTTTTCCAAGGTTTAATCACGAAGCCAGAAGACAGAATTCAGAAGCCAGAAGCCAGAAAAATAGTTTAACGCCGTCCGACAATTTCTGAATTCCGGATTCTGACTACTGACTTCTGTCCTGCGCCGCCCAACCTTGTTTCATCAATTGAAGCAAATGCTGTAACGCTTCGTCGTAAGCGCGGCTCTTTTGTTCGGCCAATTGTTTGGCGCGCTTGTCCAATTGCGCGGCCATTTCCGAAGATTTTTCGGATGGACAGCCGAGAGCAACGAGAATTTTTGCCAATTCGGATGTTTCCATAAAATGGTAGGGCGGCGCTGCCGCGCCGCCAAAATCAATCAAGGCCGCGCAGCAGCGCGGCCCTACCATGAATCATTTCACCGAATCGCGCGGAACGATTTTGATGCTGGTGACGCCGATGCGTTTGTCAGGCCGGTCCTGCGGATGCGTGGAGGTCGTGGCGATTTTTTCGAGAACGTCATCGCCCTTGATCAATTTGCCGAACGCGGTGTATTGATGGTCGAGAAATGTCGGATCGCCGTGGCAGATAAAAAATTGGGAGCCGGCGGAATCGGGATCGTTCGAGCGCGCCATCGAAATCACGCCGCGCACGTGCGAGCGGTCGTTGAATTCGGCTTTAATCTTGTAACCGGGATCGCCCGTGCCCCAACGGTCTTCCGCGTTGGGATCTTTCGTGAGCGGGTCGCCGCCTTGAATCATGAAGCCTTTGATGACGCGATGAAATGCCGTGCCGTCGTAAAAACCTTTTCCGGCAAGTTTCTTGAAATTGGCGACGGTGTTCGGCGCGACATCCGGCCAGAATTCGATGACCATTGTGCCTTCGGTGGTGGTGATGACGGCGACTTCGTTTGTGTTGGTTGTGTTCACAGTTTGATTCTCCGGAGGATTGTTGGTTGATCCAGCCTTGCTACATGAAACGGACGCAAAGCTGGCGATGAGACTGGCGGCGAAAATCCAATTGATAGATTTCATGGCCGGAGAATTTTCCACGTCTGCGGCCAAAAGTCACGCTGAAATTATTTTTTGTTCATCGTGCGCGTGATGAGGCTGCTGCGGTCGGAATGGCGCGAACGGAAAATAAACCACACCGTCAATGCAATTGCGCCGATCAAAAATCCCGCCGCCAATGCCATTGTGCCGTTACGGGTGGAATCCAAATTTTCCGAAGATGCAATGGCATTGGTTGGAGCGACGGAATTCGTCGCGGGAGCGGCAACGACATTGGAAACTGCCGGTGCGACGTTTGGTGGCGACAAATTAGTTTCGGGCAACGGCGTGCGTGGCGTGATTTCTGTGTTCGTGACCGCTGGTTCAATTTTCGGAGGCGGAGTTGCCGGAGCAACAGGATTGGTTTGTTGAATTGGCGCGGGATTTGGTTTTTCCGGCACATTGGTCATCGCAAAATGATATGCTGCCCAGTTCGTTTCCACTCGTGTGCCGATGATGACCAGTGGTGGCGCAGCCGGGACAGGCGCGCGAGCGGGCGCATTTGTTTTCAATGGTTCGGGAGACGGCTGTGGCTGCGGCAACGGCGGAAATTCCGGCAAGCTCACCATGCCGGGAGAATAATTCACCGAGCAGCCGACGTATCGGCCAAGTTGCGTCCGCAATACGATGACAAAAGGCAACCGCGCTTTCTTTAATCCAGCCCGTTGCTGCTGAAAAATCTGATTGACGCTGCCATCGTAAGGCGTGCCGCTGAATCCGGTTTCACCATCGCAAAAAATCAGCACCGTCAAGCGCGGCGAACTTTGTATGACGCGCTCCAGCACGGGTTGCAGGGCATTGAAATTATTCGTGCCAGTGTAACGTTGTTTGCCGATGAATTTATTGATCTCCTCCGCAATCGTCGCAGCAGCGTCGGGATTCCACGGCACTTGGGGAAATTGTCCCGCGCCCACATTTTTGCCTAGTGTCCAGACGCCCATCGTGTCGCCCATATGCAATTCACCGTGCATCGCGGCGGACAAAAGTTGATTCATTTCGTTTTGTTCCGATTTGATGCGGCTCTTCATGTCCGCCGATGTGCCAAAGATGAAAAGGAAACGGTTCTCGACGCCCGGCTGGTCTTCCTGCGCCCAGACTTTTGAAATTAACAAAACTCCGGCCAGCGCCGCGAAAAAAAATCGCGCCATTCGAAAATGTTTTGAAAAAGTTCTATTCACGTTCAATTCACTTTGGCCGTTTGAAACGGTTTTGTTCCGCGCGATTGCGCTGCTTCAATTCATCCTGCAATTCCGTCAGCGCATTTCCAATCATGCGGATGAAATTCGCGCAACTGGCCACCGACCCGCCAAATCCGCCCACCACGTCGCGTTCCGCAAAATCGTCCGTCACCACCAGCACTTCGCCGTAATCCCGAAACCGATGCGCCGCGCGCTCAATCATGTCGTCCGCCGTTTGTCCGGCGCGCGAAAATAAAATTTCCACTTCGCGGCTCGATTCATTTTTCGGCACGTTCGGCGGCGCGCCCGCTCCATCAAAAAAAATCGTGATCGGCTCGCCCGTCACATCGTGATAGCGCGTCAAAATTTGGATCAATTCATCCCGCGCCCGTTCCGAATGCCGTGGCGCGCCCTCTGCCAGTTCCGGCCAATTGTGCAACAGGCTGTAGCCATCCACCAAAATCCGCACCAGCGCCATAAATGGAGAATAACCGTTTTCAGGTTGATGCAAACGGAAATTACAAAAGAAAAATGTCGTGCGAAAAACGCGAAGGAAACGAAGGCCAAAATTCCTTCGCAAACTTCGCGCGAGGCTTATTTCTTGAAATTAAAGCTTCAAGTTGAACTTGAAACTTGAAACCTGAAACTTGAAACTCTGTGTGTGTCCGCTGCCAAAACCATTTTTCAGAAATCGAACCGCCATATTGCCATCCTCGCGGTGATCATTTTTGCGCTCGACCAATTCACTAAATGGCTCGTGCTGCGCTCGCTTGGCGCTTACGACGAAAAAATTATCATCAGCGGCTTCTTCAAATTCGTTCACTGGGGCAACACCGGCGCGGCATGGAGTTTGTTCAGCGGCAACAACGGCGCGCTGGCACTCGTCGCATTGCTCGCGCTCGTCGCGCTATTTCTCACGCGGCATCATTTTGATTCGCACACGCTGACCGGCCAAATCGCATTCGGTCTGATTTTCGGCGGCATCGCGGGAAATCTCGCCGACCGTTTGATCCGCCACGAAGTCGTGGACTTCATCCGTTTTTATATGCAACTGCGCGGCGGCAACGGCTACCGCGAAATCGGTTTTCCCGCGTTCAATGTTGCTGACACCGCCATTTGCACCGGCGTCGGCTTGATTTTTCTCATCACTTGGAAAAACGAACGCGCGCCAAAGAAGTCGAATGACTCTGACACCGGCTTCCAGCGAAAGGATGCAGATTAAAATTTCATCTGCGAAAAACTGCGCCATCTGCAAATGAACTCGCGCACGGAAAATTTCGTTGTCGAAAAATCGCTGCCAAACGAGCGACTCGATAAATTTCTATGCGAGAAATTTCCCGCCGCTTCGCGCGGAGCGTTGCAGCGATTGATTGAAGAAGGCCACATTCGCGTCAACGGCAAAACTGTCAAGCCGACATATTCGCCACGCGCGGGTGAAAAAATCGAAATTCATTGGCCCGAACCCAAATCCGCCGAAGCGCAGCCGGAAAAAATTCCGCTCGATATTTTGTTCGAGGACAAATCGCTGCTCGTGCTGAACAAACCTGCGGGACTCGTCGTGCATCCTGCCTCCGGACACGAGGAACACACGCTCGTCAACGCGCTGTTGCATCATTGCAAAGGCTCGTTGAGCGGCATCGGCGGCGTGGCGCGACCGGGCATCGTCCACCGGCTCGACAAGGAAACCAGCGGCTGCCTCGTCGTCGCCAAAAATGACGAGACGCATCTCGCGCTTTCAAAACAATTTGCCGCCCGCGAAGTCAAAAAAATTTACAACGCGATTTTGTGCGGTGAACTCGCGCGTGAATCCGGTGAAATCCGCGCGGCGATTGCGCGGCATCCGACGCATCGCAAACGCATGGCCGCGCTCGACGATGATTCCGGTCGCGCGGCGCATACGAGCTACAAAATTCTCGAACGGCTGAACTCCGCCACGCTCGTCGAGGCGCAAATCCACACCGGGCGCACGCATCAAATCCGCGTGCATTTTCAATTCCTCGGCCATCTGCTCGTGGGCGACGACACTTACGGCGCGCGGCAAAATGCGCGGCTCAAGGAATTGACGAATTACGCTGCGCCACGCGTGATGCTCCATGCGCGCGAACTTTCATTCGTCCATCCGCGCACGGAAAAAGAAATGAGCTTTGAATCGCCGTTGCCGAAGGATTTTCGCGATGCGCTGAAATTTTTGCGGGTGAAACATTGAAGCGCAGAAAATGGATCAATTTTTTGACACCGGCTACTTTCATGCCGTCGCCAGATTGTCTTCCAACACTTTCGAGCGCGTGGAATTTTCTTTGATTTCCGCAGCAGGCGCATTTTCCAAAATCTTGATCGGCTCGTAAAAAGTATTCCGTTGCACTGGCGTCCGCCCGGCTTCGCGAATCGCTTTGACCATTTCTGTTTCCGTTTGTAATTGTGGCGAGGTCGCGCCGGCCATGTGGAAAATATGTTCTTCGATAATCGTGCCGTGGATGTCGTCCGCGCCATAACTCAACGCAACTTGCGCCAATTTTAATCCGAGACCGACCCAATACGCGGTGATGTGCGGAAAATTGTCGAGGTAAATTCGGCTGACGGCGATGGTGCGCAGCGAATCGTATCCGGTCGGCGCGTGCTCAACTGGAATGTCGTTGTCCTGCGGTTGATACGCGAGCGGGATGAAGCCGGTGAAACCGTGCGTCTCGTCCTGCAACGCACGCAATTGCCGCAGATGATCCACGCGGTCGGCGAGGCTTTCGACGTGGCCGTAAAGCATCGTGCAGGTGCTGCGCTGGCCAAGCTTGTGCCATTGCCGATGCACGTCCAGATATTCCTCGGCGGATTCCTTTCCTTTGGCGATCTGCGAACGGACTTCCTTGCGGAAAATTTCCGCGCCGCCGCCCGTGAGAGAATCGAGTCCGGCGGCTTTCAATTCAATCAATGTCTGCACGACGGATTTTTTAGCGAGCCACGCGAGGTGGAGAATTTCAATCGCCGTGAAACATTTCAAATGGAGGCGCGAATCCAAATTTTTCAACGCGCGCAACATTTCAACGTAATAACTGAACGGCAGCGACGGGTGCAATCCGCCAACGATGTGCAATTCCGTGATTCCGATCTTCAACGCCTCGCGCGCTTTCCCGACGATTTCCTCGGTGGAAAATTGAAAGCCGTCCGCGTCGCGTTTCTTGCGCGCGAAGGAACAAAACTGGCACGACAAGATGCAGTAATTGGAATAATTGACGTAGCGATTGATGATGTAGCTGGCGCGGTTGCCGACTTTTTTCTGCCGCACAAAATCCGCGATTGCCCCGAGCGCGTTCAAATCCTTCGATTCAAACAACCGCAGCGCATCAGCTTCGGAAATGCGTTCGCCCGCGACGACTTTGTCGTAAATGTCGCGCAACTCGCTGCGTTGAATGAAAAAATTCATCGTCCGCAGATTAAAGCAGGTTCAACGCGGCAACGCAAACGCCCGCCGCAAAAAGAACGTGTCACGCCACCAGCCGTAGTGTGAGCGGATAACGGTAGAAGCCGCCGTCGGAAGCCTTCACCGCCGCGACGATGGGCAGCACTAACGCCATGATTGCGAGGGCAAACAACAGCGGAATCCCGATGAAAATCACGCACAACAAAACCGAGCAGAAGCCGTAGATGAAGAGCGAGATGTGGAAGTTCAACGCTTCGCGCGCATGAGCCGTGATTTTTTCCGATTCGCCTTTTTTCACGAGGTAGATGATGAGCGGAAAAATCAACCCCACGCCGAGAAACAGCGAGACATGGCACAGGATGATGAGCAGCTTTTCATTGCTGTCCGGCTTGGCGGGCAATGGCGGGCTGTTCAATGGTGGCGGGGCTTCCATCACAGGAGCGAACCAAAGTCGGCGGGTTTGGGCAAGGATTATTTCCGCAGTGACAGCCTGGAAAATAAATTACTCAACGTAATTTGAAACCGCCTTGAAAAATAATTTCCGCCGCGACGACAATCAAAAAAACCGCGCCGACGAGCGCGTTGAGGCGGAAGAACGCGAGATTGATCCA
>DASQOZ010000020.1:0-6414 GCA_035644195.1 Candidatus Methylomirabilota bacterium
TTTTCCCGCAGCCCAAAATTCTTCGAGCGCGTCGAGCACGTCGAAATCCACGATGCCCGCGACGGCCAGTCCGCGTTTGCGCGCGAGCCATGCGAACTTGGACGGCGAGTAACCGTAAGCGTTGTAGGAAAAAAATGTGTGGGCGTGCAAATTGACTTCATTCATCGGCTCGGCGAGTTCGACTTTGCCGGCGCGCGCCAAATCCCACAGTTGCGCGAGTGTGTCTTCGCGTTGCGCGGGATTAAAACTGTCCAATTGCTGTTCGAGCTTTTCAATTTGTGCAGTCATTTCGGCTTAAAAAATTTCTTGCATTTGGCTCACGGTGAGCTTCAACGAGTTTTCTGTCGGATGCGAAGCCAGCGCGATGGCGTCCGCAGTTTTTTCCAGCGGGAAGCGATGAGAAATCAGCGGGCGCACGTCCAGTTGGCGTGAAAAGACCAGACGCGTAACTTCTTTTTGAATTGTGAAATCGGCGGAATAACTGCCGATCAAATCTTTTTCGTCGAGGCAGACGGAAGCAAGGTCAAGTCTGGCCGTCGCGCCGCGCTTCGTATGGGCGAAAAGCAAAACTTGTCCGCCGCCGCGAACGAGTTGAAGGGCTTGCGTCACCGCAGCATCGGATGGGACGGCGACAATCGCTGCATCGAGCGCAGGAATTTTTTTATCCTCGGTTTTCGACTTCCGATTCTCGACCAATCGCGTCCATTTCGCGCCAAATTTTTTGGCAAGTTTCAATCGTGATTCGAGCAAATCGGTGGCAAGAACGTTAATGCCGCGCAATTGCAAAATTTTTGTGAACATGAGACCAATCGGACCTTGACCGGCGACGAGCGCATTGTCGCCGCGCAACAGATTCAGCCGTTTGATAGCTTTCAGAACAGTGTTGACGGGTTCGAGCATCGCGCCTTCTTCAAACAAATTGCGTGCGGGAATTTTCACAACGCCGGGCAAAACAAAATCCATGACGCGGACGTATTCGGCATAGCCGCCGCCGGCAGGTTCAAACCCGGCGGTGATGCCGGTGCGTTTATAGGTTTCGCATTGTGCGAACGCCCGGTGACGGCAGAAATGACACTTCAAACACGGAACGTGATGATGCAGCGCGACGCGGTCGCCGATTTTAAGACGGCTCGCGCGGAGTCCTTGCGGACGGCCACCAACCCCACCGCCAACTTTGACGATTGTTCCGGCGGTTTCATGTCCGAAAATGCGCGGTGGCGGCACGGTGCCATAATGGATTTTTTTTATGTCGGTCGGGCAAATGCCGCAAACAGCGACTTTGACGAGCAGTTCGTTCGCGCCAATCTGCGGCACAGGCACAGTTTCGACGCGCAAATCGTTGACACCGCGATAAACGACAGCGCGCATGGTTTTCGGAATGGCGAACACAGCGGAACTTTAACGCAGAGACGCAAAGACACAGAGGAAAAAATTACTTTGGATCCACTGATTACGCAGACTTAAAAAAGTAAATTTTTTATCTGCGTTAATCCGCGAAATCTGCGGATAAAAAATCCGTGAACCATTTTTCAGGTTCGCAGGAAAATTCCATTGGCTGCTCGCGCCAAACGAATTTTATTGAACAGGCGTGGAGCGCGTGGTTTTTGAAAATCAATCTGGCGCGATAGGTGTCGGTCAGACGGTTTTGTGCGAGCGCGAGATAACAATCTTCATCGCCGCCGTAAAGCTTGTCGCCGACAATCGGATGGCCGATGTGCGCGATGTGGATGCGGATTTGATGTTTGCGGCCAGTGTGCGGAAAAATTTTAAGCAGCGAAAATTTTCCTTCAGTGCGATCAAATCTTCGTTCGACGAAAAATTCCGTTTTTGCGGGCGCGCCGTCGGAGCGGACGCAATCTTTCACGGCGACAATGCTGTGTTCATCCTTGCCGAGCGGCGCGTCAATCAGGCCGGACTTTTCGCGAACGTGACCGTGAACGATCGCGACATATTCTTTTTCAATGGCGCGGCTTTCGAGGATTTTTCCCAGTTCGCCGGCAGTTTCTGGATTTTTCGCGATGAGAACGACGCCGCTGGTTTCGCGGTCGAGCCGGTTGATCAAATGCGGCGGCGCAGCGTTTTTCAAATGCAATCGTGCGCGTCCGATGAGGCTGGACATTTCGCCATTTTTCGTCGGATGACAAACAAGTCCCGCCGATTTATTGACGATGAGCAAATCAGCGTCTTCATGGATGATGTCAAAAAGTTTTTCCACAACTTGTTTTGGAATGAAGTTGGCGTATTATTCGTGGCAGTGAAAGAAAAGTTGCACAAGCTGTTGCCGGTTTTATTTATTGCGACGCTCGCGCTGTCGCGGATTCCGCATTTGCTGCCGCCGAATTTTAGCGTGATTTATGCGTTTGTCTTTTGCGCTGGCGTTTATTTTCGCGGCGCAACGGCATGGTGGCTGCCGCTAACAACGATGCTCGTCACGGACGTTCTGTTGAATTTTTTATATTATCACGGCACGACTGCCGGTTTTTGCATTTACACATTGCCGAATTATCTGGTTTACGCCGCGATGATCTGGCTTGGCCGCCGGATCGGCGCGGGCGCATCGTTTTTGAAACTGCTTTTTGGCGGATTGCTCGGTGCGATTATTTTTTATCTGGTCACAAATACTTTGTCATGGCTCGAAATTTCAGATTATGCAAAAACGCTCGCCGGTTGGATTCAAGCTTTGACATTGGGACTTCCCGGTTTGCATCCGACAACCTGGGAAATGTTCCGCAACACACTTTTGAGCGCCGGACTTTTCACCGCGTTGTTTGCCGCCGCAGAAAAATTAACTTCTTCCGCCGAATCACCCGCCGACAAAACCGCCGGCGCGCGCGAACCGGAAAATGACGCCGAACCGGAGGAAGCCGGCGCGTGAAAATCGGCGTCATTTCGGACACGCACGGCTATCTCGACCCGAAAATTTTTGAATTGTTCGCGGGCGTCGAACACATTTTGCACGCGGGCGACATTGGCTTCGCATCCATCATTTTGGAACTTCAAGAAATCGCGCCCGTCACCGCAGTTTATGGAAACACGGATGCGGATTTGCCGTTCAAGGAAACGGAAATTGCCGAACTGGCGAAGAAAAAATTTCTCGTCCATCACATCGTCAACCCGAATGCGCCGTCGGATAAATTGAAATTGCGGAGCGCGCGCGAACGGCCGGATGTCGTCGTTTTCGGCCACACACACAAACGATTTTGCGAAACGATCGGCGAAATTTTGTTTTTCAATCCCGGCTATTCGGGCAAACCAAAATTCGGCGCGGAACGCAGCGCAGCCATTTTGCATTGCGATGACAAGGAAATCCGGCATGAATTTCTGAATCTTTGATGCAGATCCGCAAGCAGCAATTGGCAGTGACGCGTTGAAGCTTCGGTGGGGCGAGCGTCCTCGCGAGCCGGTTCATGGACTTTGCGCTTTCGCGGCGCGCCATTGCTGCGTATAAATTGCGCGTGCCAAAATCCGGTCAATCCGAAATCAACGCTGCCACGCGCCTTTGCGCGGTTTACGGATTTCCCATCGCGCATTCGGCCTCGCCCGCGATGCACAACGCCGCGTTCGCAAAAATCAAATTGAACTGGCGTTATGTCGCGTTTGAAGTCGAGTTGAAACATTTGCAATCGGCCATTCAAGGCGCGAAGGCGATGAATTTTGCCGGCCTGAATTTGACTGTGCCGCATAAATTACTCGCGTTGGAAATGGTGGACCAATTGGATGCGTCCGCCATCAAGGCTGGCGCGGTGAACACGATTAAATTTGAAAAAAACGGCGATGGAAAAACCCTCGCCATCGGTTTCAACACTGATTCAGACGCGATTGTCACCTCTCTGCGAGAAGATTTGAAAATCAAATTGCCCGGCGCGAAAGTGTTGCTGCTCGGCGCAGGCGGAGCGGGACAGACAGCGGCGCTGAAACTGGCTTCGGAAAACGTTGCGGAACTTTTTCTCGTCAATCGCACGCAGAGCAAGGCCGAGGAAATCGCGGTGAAAATCCGCAAACAATTCCCGTCTGTAAATGTTTCCATCGGCTACCCGAAAGCAGATGTAGATTTGATTCTCAACGCGACTTCGCTTGGATTGAAAACGGACGATTTGTCGCCTCTCGATGAAGCACAATTTTCGTTGAAACAAACGCGCGCGGTCTACGACATGATTTATCGTCCGGCGGAAACGAAGTTGCTCAAAGCCGCAAAAAAGGCGAAATGCAAAACCGCGAACGGCCTTGGCATGTTGCTGCATCAGGGGGCGAAAGCGTTTGAAATCTGGACGGGCAAACCGGCGCCATTGAAAGAAATGCGCGCCGCGCTGAAGAAAAATATTTATGGCTGATTCTCAAACCCCTCACCCCGTTTGGCGGGGGAGAGGGAGAGGTTGTAGTGTTCGGCCTGTGGCCGAATGGGTCGAGCCGCAGGCTCGACGCTACAACACCTTCTCCCCGCCCGGCGGGGAGAAGGTGGCCGAAGGCCGGATGAGGGGAATTTAGTTTAATGAACGATTTTCTTCACAATGTTTTTAATGCGCACAATTGGTCCGCCGTGCCATTTCATTTTTGGTCGCTGTGCTTTTTTGTGTTCGGCTGCATCGTCGGCAGTTTCCTGAACGTGTGCATTTACCGGATGCCGCTCGGATTGAGCGTCGTCATGCCGCCGTCGCATTGTCCGCATTGCAAACACTCGATTCCTTTTTACCTGAACATCCCGCTCGTGACGTGGCTGTGGCTTCACGGCAAATGCAAAAATTGTGGCGCGGAAATTTCGCCGCGTTATTTCGTCGTGGAATTTCTGACAGGCGTCGCATTTTTAAGCTGCTGGCTGAAATTTGGAAGTCCCGACCATCCGTTTCAAACAATGCCAATCGCCTTTGTTTATGGTGTCTTTCTTGCCGGATTGATTGTCGCGACATTCATTGATTTCGAGCATTTCATCATTCCCGATGAAATCACGCTGGGCGGAATCGTCGTTGGAATTGTCGTGTGCTTTTTGCTGCCGCAATTGCAGGATGCGACTTCGCACGGCATGGGAATCTGGCGAAGTTTTCTCGGCGCTGTTATTGGCGCGGGAATTGTCTATGCGATTTTGCGATTGGGAAAATTGTTGTTTGGACGGCACAAATTAAAACTGCCGGCGGAAACAAAAATTATTTTTACCGAGACGCACTTGCATTTCTCCGGCAAGCAAATTCCTTACGAAGAATTGTTTTACCGCAAATCCGACGTGATTGTCCTGCACGCGCGGACAGTGGAACTGATTGATCGCGGTTATGAAAACGCGCCGGTGCGGCTCTCGCCGTCGTCGCTGGAAATCGGCGGCGAAAAAATGAATCCCGACGACGTGCCGTGCATGGAATGCGTGAGCGCGGAAATCGTTTTGCCGCGCGAGGCGATGGGCTTGGGCGACGTGAAATTCATGGGCGCGATCGGTGCATTTATCGGCTGGCAGGGCGCGTTTTTTTCGCTCGCGGTCAGCGCGTTGATCGGCTCGGTCGTCGGCTGCGCGTTGATTTTGACGCGCAAAAGCGAATGGTCGTCGCGGATGCCTTATGGTCCTTACATTGCGCTGGCGGCGGCGATTTGGATTTTTGTCGGAAAGAAATTTTTAACAGCGCTGTTTCATTGACCACGTTCCGCTTCTGCTTCGGCAATCAATTTTGAAAAAGGGATTTCTAACGCTTCTGCGATAGCATTGGCCGTGTCCAAACTAGGATTGCTCGCGCCGCGCTCAATCATTCCAATGTAAGTTTGATGGAGTCCAGCTTTTGGGGCGCAATCATTCAAGTGCAAGGCTTGGTGAACGAAGAATTGAGCAGCCTGACATTTGACGTGAGCAACGCATTGGAAGTTCTCACCAATCAAACCGGTTACACGAGCGAATTGTTTTACGACACGAACCTGCTGGCGTTCACGACCAATTCATTTCAACTTTACGACGTGCCGCTGACAAATGGCTTGAACTCGATTTCCATTCCCGCGCGCAGTTGCCTAAAAGCGAGGGGTTGGCGGCGGCGAAAAAGTCAAGATAGGAACGGAAGCAACGAACCATAGATTCTTGACGTTTTCGCCGCTGCCATATAATTGCCCGCAGCGACAACGCGCGCCCTGATGCAACGCGACTATGTCTCCTATTTTTATTTATGAATGAGCATGGCCGATTTTTGTGATGCGCAATTGAGATTGGATTGAATGATTTATCAAGAAACTGTTTTCACGATAATGATTTTGCGCATACCGACTACGCACATTGATTTTGCAAGATCATACAGTTGAATTTGCCGGAAGCGCATCCTCTAATTAGGGGATAGACTGGAAAGCCATTGTTGTGCATACTGTCGCTAATTCACTCGTAGTTTCATGTGCCACCAGCGGCACTATCGTCATGTAACCTCGCGTGAAGTTCAAAAAATGGTGGCAAACAAC
>DASQOZ010000021.1:0-27237 GCA_035644195.1 Candidatus Methylomirabilota bacterium
GCCATCCCCATTCCTGCAACGCGCCGTCGGAGTTGATCAGATACGGCGGCAGCTTGTTCAATAGATTGCTCCATCTTTCCACGCCTTGCCCCGGTCCTTGGTCGAGGCCAAGGATTTTACAAGTTTCAACCAAAGCGGTAAGGCAGAACTTTCCACCCGAAACGTCGAAAGCGGAATTATTCAGCAACGAAATTTTAAGGTTGGACGGTTGGTTCTCGGGTGAAACGGACCCGGCAAAAATATAATGGCCGTTCGTATCAGTCAGGGTCAAAAAGTCTTCGTAAAAATAACCCATGTCTTTCAGCAACGGATACAACCGGGTTTTCAAAAACTCCTTGTCGCCGGTTATCAGATAGTGCTCCCAAAATGGATATAACAACCAGCCTTCCTCGCCGGTGGCATAGTGGTAGGGATAGTAAGTGTTTATGTTGGCCATGAGACCGGAGATCGGTCCAGGACTATTGCCGCCGGCCACCATGCCACGGCAGCCAAGTAACTTTGCCGCATTCGTCTCAAAGTCGGGACGCCACGCCTCGTTGATTGCGAAGTAACCTTCCATCGCTTCCGGCATGTCACCGATATTTCCGCCGGCCACTTGAAGATTGGCATTCGCGTCCAAGTGATAAAATCCGCCCCAGCCAACATTGCAATCGCCCGTCCATATGCCGAGCAAATCCGGCGGCGTGTTGGAACTGCTTGATGAAAGATAATAATATCGTCCGGCGTCAAAAATCCGCTCCCACAACGCCTTGATCGCGGTCGGAGAATGTTTTTGCATGACCAGCAATTCATCGTTGGCCTTGGCGCGATCCGCCGCGCTGGCGTTCAGGTCGAGTTTGACGCGGTCATAAATCGCCTCGTGCGTGGCGATTTGTCCGTTGAGCAACGTGTTGTAATCAGCCGGAATGGAAGCCAGTTGCGTTTGAAGATTCTGCTGATTCCACTGCGCGACACTGTTGCTGTAATATTTTTCGCTCCGGGTCAGCAACATCACCGATGTCGCGTTGGAAATTGTCAGGATATTTCCATCCACCGTTTTGGTGCCGCCGGTGGCCACCATGCGGGTGACGCCTTCGTAGCCTGCGCCGCCCGTGTTCGGCGCGTAATTGGCGCGGATGTTAAGATAGTTGGCGTCGGCAATTTTTGTAAAAGTCATCGCGGCAGGAAAATGCATTCCCGGATCGGTGGTCAGTTGAATCGAACAGTCGAGTTTGCCGCCCGGCGCGGTCAAGTATTGGACAATGACATCGTCTTTGCGCGAGACGAAGGATTTCCGTTCCCAATCGCCACGCGCATCGCTCCATTTCACCGTGATCACGCCGGTCCTGAAATCGCAGGTGCGGGAATAATTTGAAATTGCGCCGTCCGGCGGAATGGAAATCAACATCTCAAATCCGGGATGACGGTTTCCTTCGCCGCCGTTGTGATATTTTGCGGAGCTGACGGCCAGCGCATTGGCGTCGGCAAAATTTCCCGCCGCGCAATTGCTTCGGATCGTCGCCAGATCATCCGCGCTCACCTGGGCGAACGACCGGTCGCTTGACTTGGCCAGGTTGAATCCACGGTCATTGTAAATCACCGTTTCGTCCAATGGATTGCAAAAAACCATGATGCCCAGCTTGCCATTGCCGGCGATATATGCGTTCGCCCAATCGCTGTAATTAGTGGGATAGGTGCTGGAAAATCCCACTCTCTGCGGATTGTAATCCGCCCGGACCACCGGCGGAAACAAACCCAGAATCATCAAACTTAAAAGCGGCAAGGATTTCAGACAAGAACCCGCCTGCGTTTTGTTGAACCGGCTTGATAAAATATTTTCCGCGAACTTTGCTTTCATTTTTTTGTGTGAAGTTTGAATCAGTTCAGTATCTCAATGGCGTTGATCTTGGGTTTGTCCGCCGAACCAGTTTGGAATTTGATGACGATATTGCCTTTTTCATCCGGTGTGATGCCGGAAAATTCCTTGACCAGAACCTTGTCCTTGCCGCCCGATTCCTGAAACACGTCAAAATCCGAAAGCACTTGTTTTCCATTGAGCACAACATTAAACGCGCGCTTTCCGGCGGCATCAAATGTCGTCTCCGCAAAATGAAGCCGCACGGTGTAAGCATGACCTTTGGGCAAAGGCTTCATTGGAAAAGTATAAACGCAATCGCCCCAGCGTTCGGTCTGATAGATGACCGTAGGCCCGGCATTGGTCGCGGAGGTGTCAATGAGATCATTTTTAGGTCCGCCCGCCTTGCCGCCGGCAAAATATCCATCGGCGTCAAAATTATCCACCGGCGCTCCGCCGCAGTTGATTTTGAAATGGTCGGCCGGCGTCCCAAAATAAAAATGAGTCGAAGGGACAATCGGCAGTCCGGTCACCGGCCAGCGATCCACTTGTGCGTTGGCATTCAGCGCCACCGCAACGGCGGATGATGAAACGGAAGTTATTCCGATGTTCCAACCATCAACGGCAACCAGCGGTTTTTCACCTTTCAAGTCTGATTGCGCCGCTTCAATGCTGATGGTCTTGCTCTCATTCGGCGTGAGTGAAATGTAGTTGTCAGTGTAATAAACCGGCAAGACACGTTCGCCGGATTTTTCGCGGCGCAATTGCAAGTGCGCCATCAATGCGACTTGCGAACTAGGATTATGCAGCATCACGTCCAGCAGGCATTTGCCATCGGCATCATGGCGTGAAACTTTTTCGTCGAGCGTGACCGTCGGCAACTGATTGAAATCGCGCAGATCGTCTTGATGCTCTTTCAAGGCGTGCCAATAGAAATTATCTGAAAGCAGTTTTCCATCCGCGCCATGCAATTCCAATTTAACAAAATAAACTGAAGACAAATTATCAGGCAAGGCGAGCAGTCCCAAATCAGTGATCGCGCTCGGCGCAGCCTTCACCTCGACATCCACATTGGTGACAATAGAACCATCCAGATTATAGAATGAAATGCGCGCCTTCGCATCTGTCAGCGCTTCGGGATGATTATTGACCACCATCAGATTTCCGTTTTTTTCATTCAACATTATATGAACCGGCTCGCACGCTTCCTTCACAGCGAAGAGCGAGGAGTTCGGTTCCAAATCGTGATGATAAATTTGCCAGACAAAACTCGGCTGCGCCGGATTGCTCATCCAGATGATGACGCCGGTGCTGGGATGAAACATTCTCGCCTCGCGGCCTTCATAAATGGCGCGGAAAGTTTCATAATTCAATAATTGCGCCTTGCGCACAAAGTCGGCGAGATTTTTTATGTCGCCATAACGATTCTCAATCGTCTTGCGGATGCCTTCGCCGCCTGACGCGCCCTTGGCCAGATCGTGTTCCGCCCAGTCGTCATTGATGGATTCCCAATCTTTTTCCGGCATCATGCCCTGGATGGATTCAAGCGTCGGAATGGAAGCGCTGCCAATTTCAGTTTTGAAAGCCTCGCCAAAGTCATAGTAAGAGCGCGGCGGATGACCAGACCCATACGGCCCGCCGGAATTCACGCCGTGGCCGGAAGTGGAACTGGGCTGATACAAACGAACCGGCTCCAGTTCGGCCATCAACTTGCGCAATTCATCGTCAATATTTTTCGGCGGAAAGCCCTCGTTGCGCGCGCACCAGACGGCGATGGAAGGGTGGTTGCGGTAACGGAGAATTTTTTCGCGGACGTTCGCGATGTAAGCATCCATGTCCGTCGGATTCGGCCCGTCGCCGGGATTTGGCTGGAAAAATTCGTCCCAAAGCAGGATGCCGTATTTGTCGCAAAGCTCGTAAAAATCCTCGCTCGTGCTTTGGCCGACCCAATTGCGGATGATCGTGTAATTGGCGATTTGATGCATTCGGATTTCCGCTTCCAGCCGCTCGCGCGGAATGCGTTTCATCGCCTCGTCCATGCCCCAATCACCGCCTTTGCAGAAGACGCGGACGCCATTGACCGAGATGGTCAGATTTTCCGAATCAGGAACCGAATAAGTAATTTTACGAATGCCAAAAGTCACGTCCTGGCTGTCGGAAGTCTTGCCATCCACATCAAAATTCAAATGCAGCGTGTAAAGATTTTGCGGGCCGTAGCCATTCGGCCACCACAATTTCGGATTCTTCAAATGAAGCGCGGGAACATTCGTGGAGTCGAGCGAAACCAGCTTCGACGAGTTCGCTTCTATTTCAACCGGCTGCTCAAATGAGACATCGCCAAAATTTCCCTTCAACACGCCCTTTTGAATTTTGTCAGTGACATTCTGCAGCGTCACTTGAATGGCGACATCCGCCATGTCCAATCTTGGCAGCGGCAAATCGCTCGTGACCAAAGGATTTTTGACAACGACCGGGCCGGTTGCGGAAAGAAAAACTTTTTGCCAGATGCCAGAATTGCGGTCGCGGATTGCCGGAATCCAATCCCAGCCCATCGAGCAAAGAAAAGTCGGCCCGTCAATCGCGGTGACGCCGCCGTTGCCGCCCATGCCGTTGGCGAGAGTGTGTTCATGCGGAACTCCCGGATGCGGCTGCGGAGAAATCAGCACCGCCAACGCAGCTTCTTTTCCGGGCGTCACAACCGAAGAGATGTCAAAAATTCCACGCGTGAACGCGCCTTTGATCGCGCCGATATTTTTGCCGTTGACCCACACTTCTGCGGCGTAGTTGATTCCATCGAAGTTCAGCCAGATTTTTTTTTCCTCATAATCTTTCGGAACGGTAAAGACGGTCCGATACCAATACGAAGTGCGGCAAAGGCTTTCTGGAATTTGATCCGGGCGGTTGTTTTCACCGTAGAGCGGTTCGGGATAAACTTTGTTGCTGACCAGCGTGGTCAATACCGTCCCCGGCACAATGGCCGAATACCAGCCTGCCGGTTGAAAGCTGGCCGAAGAAATCTCCGCTCCCGATTGCGGGACTTTAGAGACGGCCTGCAATTGCCAGCCGGAAGAAATGATTGTCGGATTCGGAAACGATTCGGCAAGAAGAGGGGGAATTAAAAATAACAGCGCCAATCCAATCGTCGCAAAGACTAGTCGGGACTTCATGCAATTCAGCCTTATTTATTTTCCCATAAAGCGCAAGCATTTCACAACCGTTCATGTCCAGAGTGTTTCCGGGCAATCGCCGCGCGCAATCAGTTTGCGGATGCCGGCGATGACGGCCGGACGGTCTTCACGATAGGTCACGCCGAACCACGGGTCGGGCGTGCGCAACACTTTCACGCGCTCACGTTTTGTGGCGACGAGTTCATTCACGGCGGCGGGAATATAAAATTCCGATTTTTCTTCCGCGCCATGCCTTTTTAGAAATTCGGCAAACTGCGCGCGCAAATGGCCGAATAATGTCGGCGTGAAGCCCCATATGTTCATGGAAACGATTTCGCCGCCGCCGAGCCGATGCAAAATTCCCGTGCTGTCGGTATATTTCGCGCCACCGCCGTCTTTTTCGATTCCGGTGATTTCTGTCACACTTTCCAGAAATTTTTCCGTATTTAGACGGCAAATGCCGCGCGCAACGCTGCCATGTTCTGAAAGTGTGTTGCGCAGAATGAAACCGACCATCGCGCAATCTGTATTGCTGGATTGCAATTGTTCCGCAAGCACGCGAAAGGAATTCGCGCCATAAAAATCGTCGGCATTGATGGCGGCGAAAGGTTCGTGAATAACGTCTGCGGCCATGAGAATGGCCTGGCCGGTTCCCCATGGTTTTTTACGGGCCGGCGGAACGGAAAATCCCGATGGCACTTTATCCAATTCCTGAAAAACGTATTCGACGGGAATTTTTTTCTCGAATCGTGCGCCGATGATTTCCTTGAACAACGCCTCGATGTCGCGGCGAATGACGAAGACGACTTTGCCAAAACCGGCGCGTTGCGCGTCGTAGATCGAATAATCAATGATCGTCTCGCCGTTTGGCCCGACGGGATCAATTTGTTTAAGCCCGCCGTAACGGCTGCCCATGCCGGCAGCCAAAACGAGCAATGTAGGTTTCGTCATTTTGAAATTGTTTGAACCTGACGTTCGCAAAATCGAATCGTGCGCGCAACGGTAAGTTGCATACGCGTTCAATTTGCCGTAATTAAACGGCAGGCGCAATGAACCCATACCGAAAATTTGTTTCCGCGCATACGCAGCTTTTTGCCGGCGGCAAATCGTTGCCGCTTGGCAACATTCCGCCGCCGAACAAATCCAATCCCGCACCCGATGCGCCGGTGGCCCTCATTTTCTCGCCGCATCCCGACGATGAGTGCGTCACCGGCGGACTTGCGTTGCGATTGTTGCGCGAAACAAAAATGCGCGTCGTCAACATCGCCGTCACGCTGGGCAGCAACAAGGAACGGCGACAGCCGCGATTGCTGGAATTGAAAAATGCCTGCGGCTGGATCGGTTTCGAGTTGGAACAAATCGCGCCGAATGGTTTGGAAAAGATTAATCCAAAAACGCGCGCCAATGAACCGCAACATTGGAACAATTGCGTAAAAATCATCGCCGCTTCGCTTGCAAAAAACCAGCCGCGTGCGATTTTTTTTCCGCACGAACTTGATTGGAACAGCACGCACGTCGGCACGCATTTTCTCGTGATGGACGCGTTGAAAACCTTGCCGCCGGATTTTCAAACGATTCTTATTGAAACGGAATTCTGGGGACAAATGCCTTCGCCGAACCTTATGGTCGAATCGAGCGTTGAAGACGTCGCCGATTTGCTCGCGGCCTTGTCGTTCCATGTCGGCGAAGTGCGGCGCAATCCATACCATTTGCGGATGCCCGCGTGGTTGCAGGACAACGTGCGGCGCGGCACGGAACTTGTCGGCGGGCAGGGCGGCGCGGCGCCGGATTTTTCGTTCGCCACGCTTTACCGCGCGCGGCGATGGAAAAACGGCCGCATCGCGGAAATTTTTTCCGGCGGCAAACAAATCGGCGCGAAGGAAAATCTAAATGGGATTTTCGGCTCTTGATGGAACGCCCAATTTTTTATTTTCAATGAATTGGCTTCGACGCAAGCGCGGGCGATTCGGTTTTCGGCAAATTCCAGGTGTGATGGCAATGCTCGCAATACGCTTCGTGTTCGATGATGCGAAAAATGATTCCGAGATGCAGCAACAGCGTCGGAAAAAAGAATTTGCGCGTCATTTGCGGATATTGCACATGCAGCGAACCGCATGACGGGCAATGGATCGCCCGCTGTAAAACGGCGGCATTGGGCTGCGCGTCCAAAAGTTCCATCGCCGCCTTGAGATGGCCGCGACGAACCTGCACGCCGTAAGTCACGCGTGGCGGGCGCAGAAACAAAAACATTCGGAATAATTTGTCGTCAAAAACGCGGCACTCGAACCCTTTGTCCTTCAAAATGTCTTCGAGCCTTTTTCCCGCGCTCAAATCTTCAAACAAGCCGACATTGATCCATGGCTGGTTTTTCATAACTAACCGTTCGCTCAATTATTTCCATCCGTCAACGGCGGATGTTCGGTAAATTTCCGGCGATAATTAAACCAGTCATTTGTCCTGATTCGTTGTGAAATTTTGCCCTGAAATATTTTGCGTCGGCGAGATGTTTTGGGGCGAAATCTGTTGCGTCGAGATTTCCTGCGGCGAAACGCTTTGGGTGGTGATCACATTGTTCGGCGGATACATCGGGGCATTGGGGTTGCCCGGAGCAGCCGGCTGATATTGTGTTTGTTGCGCCAAAACCAATGCGGCCACGCCGCCGACGAGCGTTAAGATTGCAATTTTCGTTCTCATGATCCCTTTCCTTTGGATTTCTTAAAAGCACTGCGGATGCCACGCCGTCTGGGGTGAACTTCCCAAATTGCAGATTGCAAAGCCCCAGAGCTGAAAATTGCAAAATGCTTTATGCTTCGCCGAGAATGCGCCATTCCATTTTTTCGAAGTGATATTGTTCGGGCAGTTGTTTCAAAAATGCGGGCGGACGACTGTCGCCAGCGACGCCGCGCCAGCGCACTTCACCATTTAATTCACGAATTTTTCCTTCTTTGCCGTAAATGATGGATGAAAAACTGATTTTACAACCTGCGTCAATAAACGGTTTTGCAATCTCGTCTTCCGTCGCATCGCGTTCGCCGGTGATGATGAAATTTTTGAGCGATGCCCGTGCCAATCGCCATTTCGCAAACTCAAAACGAATCTCAATTGCGATTTGCATTTTGAAAAATTTCGGATGGGTAGTTTTTCCCTGAAAAATGGGGGCTTGGTCGCTGGCACTTTTCCTGCAAAGAAAATTATCATGAGCCGATTATCTCTATCACCGGAAGAATCCACGCGCCGACCTGTTTCGGAAACCAAACCTGCTTCAGAAAAAGTTGGCGCGCTTACTTTTCACCTCTACCTCAAAAACGGCTGCCCGGAAGGCAGCGAAACGGATTTCTGGAAACGCGCCCGCGAAATGGTCGCCGACAAGGCGACCCCGACGACCGACATAGAAGCTTCCATGGGCTGAATCGTCACGCTTTCCGGTTCAAGTGAACGGACTTACGGCTGAACCGGACGTTCTTACGGTTCAAATGTCAAAAGCGACGCCTCAACCGGAACTGTTTGCACTTCAATTGTAAGATTCAACACTTCGACTGCAAGGTCTTACAGTTGAACTGTAACTATTTACACTTCAACTGTTGGATTCGACAATCCAACTGTCAGAGGCAACACCACAGCCGGAAGTTTTTACAATTCAGCCGGAAATTAACAAAACGCCGGGTTTTGAAGGTTTTTTATCGCTGGTGGGGCGAGCGTCCCCGCGAGCCGTCAGTGAAAGCCCGTCAGGGCTGGCATATTTGTAGAAAGTCGAAATTGAAAAATTCCAAGCGCCGTAGGAGCGACGTCATCCGAAAATAGCCCAGCCATTTATGGCTGGGTGATTGTCCGGCAAATTTACGAGTCCCGTCAGGGACGAAAGAAAACGTGGTGGCCGTCCGCAAGGACCTGCCGTCCCTGACGGGACTTTGGATGTTTGTGCGCGATGAATCCGAGCCTTGAAAGGCTGGGCTATTGTCAAAGAAGATGCCGCGCCGACGGGGCTTGAATTTTGTTTGGGTTGTGGTTCTACAATGATGCCGCCGATGGCGTTCATCTGCGTGGATATTTCTGATCCCAGGTTGGTGGCCCTTTTATGCCAGGGCGACCGACACCGGGAACGTGACTGCCAAATCCCGATCCGTTCCACTCTGGTTTGTAATAGCCGATCAAATGGTGTTCAGCATAGTGAACCCACTCTTCCTCAATGATAAGAAAACGGCAGTGCATTTTCGATGACTTGATATTCTTTCTTCCGCCAATCTTGCGTGCGTGTTCCGAAAACCGCCCCCGCAGGTGGCTCTTACCTGTTGCCTTCCCGATATACACCAACTGTGAAAAAAGGTATAAACCGTAGATTCCAGTCTCCGCCGGCGTTTTGGGATGCGGAAATTCCAGCAACGGACTTTCCTCGAAGCGTTCCAGTAGATGTTTCGGAATATCCAACGGGTTGAATCTGTGAACTGCCAGCGGATCAGTTTGTGGAAGATTTTCCATTTTAGTTTGCAGCTAGATGTTGCTCATGCGCACGCAGAGTTTGAGCCACGCTAGTTCCAATCACTCGCGCAAGAGTCACGGGAACAGCATTACCAACCTGCCTCATGCTTTCAGTCCAAGAGCTGGAAAACGAATACCAGTCGGGAAAGGTTTGGAGTCGGGCACTTTCGCGCACCGTAAAATATCTGACCCGGCCATTTGCGTGAGCGAGCATATTTTCCCCGCCCGGAACACCGTGGTCACCCGCCTTCAGAGTCTTTGCCGGGAAATCGAGACTGCTGCCTGTATGTCCGTGATACTTCCGTGCGCCAGCTTGATATTTGTGATTAGTAATGCACAGAGCTTCGGGGGATTTTGGGTCAGGTAATCCGACCAACGCATCTCTGACTGTGCGCCAACGCGCCGCAAAAGGTTGGTCTTCCATGCGCTCAATCCTCCATAAAGTTTCGCGCGACGGCTGCGGTCTCATCGCTAAAGGAATGTGATGCTCGTCCCAATAGGTTTGATTAGTCCATTTTGCAGCCTCAAGAGCATCTTCTGAATGTGTAGCACGAGGAAAACTCCAAGGCTCATGGATGTCCCACCTGAACCCGACCATTACGACGCGCTCACGTTGTTGCGGAACTCCAAAGTCCGCAGCGTTCACTTTTTGAAAGACGACGCGGTAACGCAAACCAAACTCAACTCCGGCAGTATGATGTTCTTCCAACCTTGCCAGATGATCCGTCCAACTTTCGGCATCGTTCCGCAACACATCGGGATAATTCATTTGTAGCAAGATGTAGCTGAAATACTTTGAGAATGATTTTCGCAACAACCCACGGACATTCTCAAAAATAAATGCTTTGGGACGCACAGTCCGCACAACATTTATTGCATGGGGAAACATATCCCGACCATCACGATAACCTTTGTGCTTGCCGCCAATTGAAAACGGCTGGCAAGGCGGTCCGCCAGAAACTAAATCAATTTGGTCTTGCCAATCGGTGAAATTCACCTTGCGAATGTCTTCTTCAAACATACGAACGCCAATGTTCATTGAACCTTGCAAATTATCACGAAGGGTTTGGCAGGAATCCGCGTCGCGCTCGACTATTGCAACAGGTGAAAACCCAGCATTATGCAGACCCAGTGCCAGGCCACCACCACCTGCAAAAAGCTCAATTGTTTTCATGCAGATTATTTAACCGTAATTGCATTGGACAGCAAGCGTCAGTTGAATGCTTTTGCATATTTCAACATCGAGCAAGACTTTGACGTAGTGGCTGGCGTGCCAGTCGCAGTGGTAATAAAAGCTGCCGGTCTTTTTGAGGACGCGGGCGAGTTGGACGCAGCGCGGGCGCATATAGTCAATGTAAGCCTTGGTGTTCTCGTGGCGGTCTTCAAAGGCGCGCTTCTCCCTGGTCTCGCCCCAAAAGACTTCGTAGTTGCGGTTGGAATTGAAGGGCGGGTCAATGTAAATGAGGTCAACGCAGGCGTCGGGCAGCTTGGCGAGTTGTTCCAGATTGTCGCCGCAATAAACGACGCGGGTGTCGAGGGGGGAGGAAGATTTTAACCGCAGAGACGCAGAGGCGCGGAGTCCTTGCGGACGGCTATCATTGCCCCTCACCCCGACCCTCTCCCCGTCGGACGGGGCGAGGGAGTTTTTGTTTTCGGCAACTCTGCGTTTCAGCGTCTCTGCGGTTGATTCCGCATCTGATTTCTTTGCCATGAACGGAATTGTGCGCTGGAAATTTACCAGCGTCAACCTGTGGAATGAATTGCTGCAATTTGCATTTTTCTTTCCGCGAACTTCGCAAATTGCGACGCGGAACATTTCTTTCGCAAAAAATTTTCTTAATTTTCACCAGTTGCGCGGGAAATTTCGTTGGCACGCGCCAAGCTGAATTGTTTTCAGGAAGGTGAGACGAATTGATTGGAAACGTTTGCGGGTCACTGAAAGGGGAAACCCACGAAACAAAGCAAGCCGGACCAACAAAAAAAGCTCGCCTTCCGTTTTGACTTAAACCGACAACGAAAATTGTTATGAACGATTTACACGGAAAAAAAGTGGCCATCCTCGCCACCGATGGCTTTGAACAAAGCGAATTGGAAAAGCCGCGCGCCGCGCTCGATAACGCAGGTGCCGAAACGAAAGTGATTTCACCCAGGAGCGGCGACATCAAGGCGTGGGAAATGGATCATTGGGGCGACACGGTCCAAGTGGACATGCCATTGCAGGACGCCGATGCCGGTGATTACGACGCATTGCTGCTCCCCGGCGGCGTGATGAATCCCGACAAGCTGCGGATATTGCCGGAAGCGGTGGAATTTGTCCGCGCATTTTTTGAAGCGGGCAAACCCATCGCCGCAATCTGCCACGGCCCGCAGATTTTGATTGATGCGGACGTCGTTCGCGGGCGCAAGCTCACGTCCTATCCGTCCATCAAAAACGATCTCATGAACGCCGGCGCCGAATGGTATGACAGGGCTGTTGTCACCGATCAAGGACTGGTCACCAGCCGGCGCCCGGATGATATTCCCGAATTCAACCAAAAGATGATCGAGGAATTTTCCGAAGGCATTCACGAAGAGCGGCTCGCCGCGTGAAAGGAAATTATGCCGGAACATTCAACCATCGAACGGGCGCGACGCGATGCGCGCGCAGGAAAATCGGCCTCGACGCAGGCCGGCGAATTCGTGCGCGAGGAATTTCATCACGTTCGCGAAGGCAAACACGGCGCGCGGTCAGCGAAACAGGCCATTGCCATCGGCTTGTCCAAAGCGCGCCGCGCCGGAGTGAAATTGCCGCCGCCAGCGCGCGGCCAGTCGCCAAAAGTTCGCCGACAGGCGCAACGCGATTACGAACGCGGACAGCATGGAAACGGACACGTTTCGCGACGACGCTCTCTCGCCACGCTTGGAGCATTAAAACATGAAGGACGTGGCGCGGCTTCGACGCGGGCGATTTCGCGGCAAACGCGCCGCGCCGCGCGGAGACGAACTCCGTCGGCGCGTTCCGCCGCAGCGTATCGGGCCGTTCGCACAAAAGGTCACGCCGGACTTGTTGCCGCCGGACGCAAAGCGGCGCGGACAAGAATGAGAGCGAGGTGAATTATGATTCGCAAACTTAAATCAGGTGAATACCGGCTTTACTCGCGGAAAATAAATCCCGCGACCGGCAGACGCCGCAATCTCGGCACGTTCGATTCGATGGCCGGGGCGTAACGGCACGAGCGCCAGGTGCAATTTTTCAAACGGCATTGAATTCCGAAATTATGCTTTTGATAAACTTTCAAATAACGACAACTCCCTCTCCACGCCCAAGCGGGGAGAGGGAGAAAAATTCAGAGAATTTTTATGAGCGCAAGAAGTCATGGCCGAAAATGGTCCGCCGCCGTCACGCACGGCAGCAATGCGCTCGATCTGGAAAGCGGCGTGTTCAAGATGAGCGACCCGCACCGGATTGCACTTTCGCTAAAGCGTTCCGCCGAACACAGCCATCGCAGGAAAGCCCGGCCATTTCAATCAGCGATGTCCATGCTGAATTTTTACATCAACCGCGCCGGTTCGGGACTTTCCGTGCGGCAAAAAAATATCCTGACGCACGCCAGGGAGGAGTTGCGGCAGGTGTTCCATAAACCAATCCATTCAACGCATCACTAAAATGAAAACCATGTTTCAAGACAAGCCGTCCGTCTTTCCGAAAAATCGCGTGGACGGCAAGGCGATGAAATCGCTGACACAAACGCTGCTCGACCGACGCGCCACGTCGCATTTCAAATCCGACCCGGTGCCGGACGAATATCTTGAGGCAATCCTGCAATTCGCCGCGCAAGCGCCGTCAGGATATAATATACAGCCGTGGCGGTTTATCGTCGTGCGCGAAAAGGAAAATCGCGAACGCCTGAAAAAAGCCGCTTACAATCAGGAAAAAGTCGGCGAGGCGCCCGTCATCATCATCGCATTTGCCATCAAGGACGATTGGAAAAATTACATTGACGCCATTTTCCAGGAAGGTGTCCGGCGCGGTTACGGAAAACCTGAAATGATTCCCGGATTGAAGAAGCAGGCGTCGGATTTTCTCGAAAAAGGAATTCCCGCGCCGGTCTGGCTGAACCGGCACACGATGATCGCGGTCACGACGATGATGCTTATGGCCGAGGCTTACGGATTGGACACCGCGCCAATGGAAGGTTTCGATCCGGCGGCGGTCGGTCGCGAATTCGGCTTGCCGGAAAATGCGGAAGTCATCGGGCTTCTTGCCATTGGATGCGGCGCGGAACCGGACAAACCATATGGCGGACGGCTCGCACTTTCGGAAATCGTGCATGACGAACATTTTGGCCGGCATTGGAAGAGCGATGGCAAAAGTGCCGACCAATCGTCGAAGGAAATGTTCGAGGAAATCGAACGCAAAGCCAAAAAAGTTTTGCAGCCGGCGTGAAATTATTGGGGAGGGACGGCGTGCCGCCGTCCCAAAAGTTCGGTCGCCGACAGGGCAACCCTTCCGCATATTCATTTCTTTGGCATCGCACCCACTTGCCTGCTGTGTTAAAATTCCCGTGTGAGTTTTTGGCGCGAACATAAACACGAACACACGTCAGGACCTGTTTCCGATTCTGAAAAATGTGTCGCGCGCTCGGTCGTGGACGCGTTGGGCGTCGAGCCGTCGCTCGAAGCTGTCACCCTCAATCGCGTGCAGCAAAAGATTTCCGTCGCCACGCTCGGCAAAACGGATGAATCGCGCCTGACCGAGACTGTCACTCATCGCATCCAATCGGCTTACGAAAACGGTCTCGCGGAAAAATGCCTTTTGCTGCAAGGGCAGGGCGAATGCCAGGCGTGCGACACTCCGCTTTCAGAAATCGAGCGACAACGCATCACCATTCGTCACGAAGGCGATTCCACGACCATCGCGCGCGCGACGTGTCCGACCGCCCCGAAGTTCTGGCGCTGGCGCGATTTGCCATTTCCAAAAGTCGTTCCACGCGAAATTGAACTGCATGATGATGAACACGCCGTTGACGAATGGAAAATGCAGATGGTCGCGGCGATTTTGTGCGGCATTTTCGGAATCGCCGGGGCATTTTCGCCCGCGCCGTTGAAAATTGCTTTTTACGTCGCGGCGTATGTCGCGGGAAGTTTTTATCAGGTCGAAGAAGTTTGGGAACGCCTCCGCCAGCGCGTGATTGACGTGCATTTCCTGATGCTGTTTGTTGCCGGCGTGGCGGCTTATCTCGGCGCATGGGGCGAAGGCGCGACGCTGCTGTTTCTTTTTTCGCTTTCCGGCGCGCTCGAACATTTTGCCTTGGGCCGGACACAAAAGGAAATCCGTTCTCTGTTCCGTGAAGCGCCGAAGTTTGCGACGGCGATTGACGAACAAGGCCGTGAGCGTGAAGTGCGCGTTGAGGAAATCCGCGTGGCGATGAAATTGCTCATCAAACCGGGCGCGCAATTTCCCGTGGACGCGGAAATTTCCAAAGGCGCGACCGCCGCCGATGAATCCAATCTCACCGGCGAAGCGACGCCTGCTGAAAAAAAAGTCGGCGATCCGGTTTTGGCCGGAACAATCAATCTTTGGGGCGCGGTCGAAATCATCGTCACGAAGCCCGCCGCCGAAAGTGCGTTGCAAAAAATCATCACGCTTATCCGCGAAGCGCAGCACCAAAAAGCGCCCGCACAACTTTTCACCGACAAGTTCAGCACGGCCTATACCTACTTCGTCCTGGGATTGTCGCTTGCGATGTATTTTGTGTGGTGGCTTGCCCTTGGCTGCGCGCCGCTGAAATCCGTCGTCGAATCGCATAGCGCGCTTTATCTTGCGGGAACATTGCTCGTCGTTTCATCGCCGTGCGCGCTCGTGCTTTCGATTCCGTCGGCCGTGCTGGCGGCAATTGCGTGGAGCGCGCGGCACGGAATTTTATTTCGCGGCGGCGCGGCGGTCGAAAAATTGGCGGAAGTCAACGTCGTTGCGCTCGACAAGACCGGCACGCTCACAACCGGCGAATTGAAAGTCGAAAAAGTCGAAAGCTTTCCGCCCGGACGCGAAAATGAAATCGCGCGGCTGGCTTACTCGCTCGAAAAACTGTCCACGCATCCACTCGCTCGCGCCATCACGCGCTATGGCAAACAGCAACATTTGGAGCCGATCGAATTTGAACATTTTGAATCTGTGACCGGACACGGATTATGCGCCAAATTGAACGGCAACCAGATTTTTCTGGGCAAATGCGACTGGGTTAAAAAGCAGAGTCCGTTTGAATACTTATTCCCTCGCCCCGCGATTAAGCGGGGAGAGGGTGAGGGGTTTGTGAATCAAACTGCCTCCTCATCCCGGCCTTCTCCTCCGTTGGCGGAGGAGAAGGAGAAAAATGCCGAAGGTGTTTCAGAAATCTGGGTTGCGCACGGCGATTTAACCGGAAGGATTCTTTTGCGCGATGACATTCGTCCGCAAGCGCGCGAAGTCATTGACGAATTGCGGAAAGAAAATTTGACTACGATTGTGTTGACAGGCGACCGAAAATCCGCCGCCGAAAATCTACGGACGCAACTTCATTTGGACGACGTTCGCGCCGAATTGAAGCCGGAGGGAAAAGTTGCGGCGATCCGCGCGTTAAGCGGGCAGGGGAAACGCGTCGCAATGATCGGCGACGGCGTGAACGACGCGCCGAGTTTGGCTGCGGCGCACATCGGCGTGGCGATGGGCGCGCGCGGTTCGGATGCGGCGCTGGAGCAAGCCGACGTGGTTTTGATGCACGACCGGCTGGAAAATTTTCTGGCGGCATTTCGTTTGAGCCAGCGCGCGCGCCGAATCATCCGGCAAAATCTTGTGATTTCGCTTGGCACAGTCGCCGTGCTGGTGACGTTTGCGATGCTAGGAAAAATTCCACTGACGATTGGCGTCGTCGGACATGAAGGCAGCACCGTCGTCGTGGTGATGAACAGCTTGCGATTGCTTTTTGGCGGGAAAAAGTCGTGACACGAATTTCACGAATTTTCACAAATTGGATTTTCAAAATTCGTGTTAATTAGTGCAATTCGTGTCTCATGTTTTTGGCGGCGATTTACTGGGCGCGCATCGGGAAAGTTTTTTATGCGAACACGCGCAAGGACGCCGCGCGCATCAAGTTCGACGACGATTTGATTTACCGCGAAGTGTCGCGCCCGATTTCCGGCCGCAAAATCCCGATGAAACAATTGCTTCGCAACGAAGCGCTGAAAGTTTTCGCGGAATGGAAGTCCAAGCCGGATAAAATCAGTTATTGAATCACGCCGTTTCGACAAGCCGGTAAAATTCCGGCAGTGGCTTATTTTAGGAATTTTCTCCCTCTCCTCCCAAAAGGAGGAGAGGGCCGGGGTGAGGAGGCCGATGTTTTCAATCTAAAATCCCCTCACCCTGACCCTCTCCCCGCTTGGGCGGGGAGAGGGAATGAATTCAAATTGAAGCCACTGCCAATTCCGATGAAACAATTGCTTCGCAAAGAGCCGTTGAAAGTTTTTGCGGAATGGAAAGCCAAGCCGGATAAAATCCGGTATTGAAATTTGCAGCCTAATACCAGATTAAGCGGCGTAAACTTCATTTGGAATTTTTTACAAGGAATCTCACACAAAAAACTAAAACTAAACTAACAGCAATCAACACTGTAGCAGTCTTCAAATCCGCCTTGCCGGATGAACCTTCAAAAATGACGGAAGAAACGCCTGCAATGAGAAATATCGCAGCGAAACCTCCGAGCAATCTTGCCAATAACCTCCGAACACCCAACTCACGGCGCATCTCTTGGAACTGTGCTTTATCTTTGTCTGTAATCTCTAACGTGCGAACGCCCTGCTTGGATCGACTGCGGACAAACATTACCAAAATAACTAAAATCCCCAGCGCAAATGGTATGAGCGCAAGATATATCATAATGTGTAAGCTCTTAACTTTCTATCCAGCGAATACAAAACTCACTGCCCCGCATAAAATGCGTCCACTTTGGCGGAAACATCTTTATAGCCGGCGTCCGTTTCGTAAATCTGTTTGAATTGTTCGATGGCTTCGTCTTTTTTGCCCATGCTTTCGAGAACGGAGCCGAGGTTGTAAATCAAATCCTTCTTTTCCTCGTCGAACGCCGGCTTTTCCTTGATGGCGTTTTGCAGCGTGCGCGCGGCGATGTCGAACATCTTGCGCTTGGCAAAACATTGCGCGAGATAACTCATGGAAGCGAGCCGCTTGTGCGGATTTTGTTGCGCCTTCTGAAATTCCTGGATGGCTTCGCCGATTTTTCCCGCCTGAAAATAAAGCACGCCCATCTCAAACCGGATGGCGAGGTCGGTCGGATATTTTTCCACGCGTTTCTGGCATTCGGCGACTTGAAATTCCAATTTCTCCGCCTTGAGTTTTTCCACTTGCGTGGCGTGCTCCGGCTCGAACGGATTGAGCTGCTCCAATTGAGCATCGAACTGCTTCACTTTTGTGGCGGCGATGGCCTGGTCAAGCGACGGATCGTTGCCCATCTCGGAACTTTTGAGGCGTTCGTAAAGGTTCAACGCGCGGTCGAATTGTTTTTTCTGCGTGAATAATTCCGCGAGCGAGCGGATGAGCTTCAGATTGTTCGGCTCGGCATGCAAACGCGCTTCGTATTCGCCGATGAGCCGTTCGGTCACGTCCGCGGATTTTTCCACGCGTTTTTCCTGTTCGAGCGCGACAGTTTCATCTTTATTTTTCAAGATGTCGCGATACGAACCGCCGCCGCCTTCGAGCGCGCCGTAGCCGCCTTCGTCCAAAGTCTTGCGCGCGGACAAATCTTTCAGCGCCGCTTTCAATTCACCGTCGTTTGGATTGTCGCGCAACAAATCCATCAGAACGCGTTCGCCGCGATTGTGTTCGCCTTCGCTCACGTCGCCCGCTTCGGCAAGCGTATGCGCAAAATCAATCGCCAGATTACGATCCTTGGGTGAATTTTTTACGAGCGTTTCATACGAGAGCACGGCGGTTTTCGGCAATTCCAAAACTTTCGCCGCTTCGACGATGATTTTGTGCGCGGCGGAACTGTTCGGATCACCGTTCAGGATTTGTTCGGCGATGGACATCGCGCCACCGGGATTGTTGCGCAAGGTGAGTTGTGCCTTTGCGACTTGCGGCGAGGAACTGGCGCCGCTCATCATTTTTTTGAAGAATCCGCTGCTCTTTTCGCCGGCTTTGCGGAATTGCGCATCGCGCAGTGCTTTGCGGCAATCGTAAAATCCAGGTTCCTTGTCGAGCGCCTGTGCCAGCAGCGCGATGGCATAGTCCAGATTTTCACGCGCCAGCGCTTCTGTGCCTTTCGCGAAGAGCTTCCGAGCTTCGCCGCCAACTTCATTCAACGTTTTGTCAGCCATAAAATCAAAATACATTAGCCACGAAAGAACACAAAGAGCGCAAAGAAATTTTTGAAATTTATTTTATTTTGTGTTCTTTGCGTTCTTTTGCGGCAATTCGTTTGTAATTCATCCGCATTGCGCCTTGTGCCGCAACGCGTGGTCAACCAAGACCAGCGCGGTCATCGCTTCGATCATCGGCACGGCGCGCGGCAAAACGCATGGGTCATGACGCCCGCGTGCTTTCAATTTCGTGTTTTTATACTGCACGTCAACCGTGTCCTGCTCGTGCATGACGGTTGCGACCGGCTTGAAGGCGACACGAAAGAAAATCGTTTCGCCATTGGAAATGCCGCCTTGAATGCCGCCGGAAAAATTCGTCGTCGTGAAAACTTTTTTATTTTTCGCGCGAAACGCGTCGTTGTGCTCGCGGCCTGTCATCAAAATGCCGCCGAAGCCGGAGCCGATTTCAAATGCCTTCGACGCGGGCAGGCTTAACATCGCTTTGGCCAAATCCGCTTCCAATTTATCGAAAACCGGTTCGCCCCAGCCCGCAGGCACGCCACGCGCGATGCCTTCGACGATGCCGCCGACGGTGTCGCCTGCGCGCCGCATATCGTCAATCAATTCAATCATTTCTTTCGCCGCTTTTTGGTCGGGACAACGGATGATGTTCGATTCGACATCTTTCAATTTCACTTTGTCGGGATTCACTTCGCCGATAATCTTCTGCACTTGTTTGACGTAAGCCAGAGTCTCGACGCCGAATCGTTCGCGCAGAATTTTTTTTGCAATCGCGCCGGCAGCGACGCGGCCAATTGTCTCGCGTGCGCTCGCGCGACCGCCGCCTTGCCAATTGCGAATGCCGTATTTTGCGAAGTAAGTGAAATCCGCGTGTGACGGACGAAATTTTTCTTTCATCTCCAAATACGCATCGGGACGCGCGTCTTCATTTTTGACCCACATGCAAATCGGCGTGCCGAGCGTTTTGCCGTTGAATGTGCCGGAAAGGATTTGCACCGTGTCCGGTTCCATTCGTCGCGTGGTGATTTTGGATTGACCGGGCCGGCGACGATTTAATTCCGGCTGAATATCCGCTTCCGTCAATTTTAATTTCGGCGGGCAGCCGTCCACGACGACGCCCACGCCGCCGCCGTGAGATTCGCCCCACGTCGTGATGCGGAACAATTGCCCGAAGTTGCTTGCCATGAAATGATGATGGCGAAAAAGAACTGAATGGTCAATCTATCGGATGAAGAGTGGTTGAAGTTTTTTCACGCGGAATTATGTCGCAGGCTTTTCCAATCGAACTTTGCCGGCATTCATGGCTATTTGTTGCGCTTAAGCACGGCAGTATATTTACTTATTGCTTTTAGAAATACGCATGATACATTTTTCATAACCCTCATAGGTTCAAAAGTTAAAATACGGGAAACTCAACGGCGGGTCAGGTCATTATGAAGACATCCGTGGAGAATAAAGTCGTGGTCGGTTTTGCGACGTCGGTTCTAGCGCTGCTGGGCTTGGGCTGGCTGTCGTATCAGACAAGCATCAACTCGACCACGGCTCAAGACTGGGTGACGCACACTTACAAAGTGGTTGCGACGCTGGAGCAAGGACGCGCCATTCTCACGGACGCCGAAACCGCACAACGCGGCTATCTTCTTACGGGCGACGAGATTTTTTCCAAGGACACGCAAAACGCGCAGTCTCGCGTGGCCGGGTGGCTGGTGAATTTACGGCAACTTACGGCGGACAATCTTGAACAGCAAAAACGGCTGGATGAATTGCACCCTTTGATTTCGCAGCGGCTGGCGATGCTGAACAATCGGATTCAATTGCGTCGCGAAAAAGGTTTTCAAGCGGCGGTTGACGCCGTGGCCACGCGACAGGGAACGGCGTTGTCCCAAAAAATCCAGAACGCGATAACCGCCATGCGTGACGCGGAAGACCAGTTGCTTCTGCAACGACAGCAGGCGCTCCGGGCTGACACGCGATTTGCCGAAGCCACCATTTTAATCGCGACGGCGTTGGCGGTGATTATCGGACTTGTCGCGGTGATTTTCATTCACCGTGATTTGAAAAAGCGGAGAGAAGCCGAGGAAATTTTGCGCCAGAGCGAAGAGCGCGCGCGGCTGATGATCGGCAGCATCAAGGATTACGCCGTCATCATGCTCGATCCGGGCGGGCGCGTCATGAGTTGGAACGAGGGCGCGCGAAGCATCAAAGGTTACACCGCCGAGGAAATCGTCGGGCAACATTTTTCAAAATTTTATCCGCAAGAATCGGTTCGTGAGGGTTGGGTGGAAAAAATGCTTTCCGAAGCCACAGCGAAAGGACGGTTCGAGCACGAAGGCTGGCGCGTGCGCAAGGACGGATCGCGTTTTTGGGCGGATGTCATCGTCACCGCCATGCGCGGCACGGATGGTGGATTGCTCGGATTTGTCAAAGTCACGCGCGATTTGACCGAACGCAAACGCGCCGAACAAGTGCAGGAAGAACGCGATCGGTTTTTTGAATTGTCGCGCGACATGATTTGCGTGGCTGGCTTTGACGGTTACTTCAAGTCTATCAATCCCGCATGGGAACGCACACTTGGTTTCTCTCGTGAAGAATTGCTTGCCAGTCCATTCATAGCTTTTGTGCATTCTGAAGATCATGCGGCGACCCAAGCTGAAGCGCAAAAGCTATCCGGCGGCGAGGAAACCATCAATTTTGAAAATCGTTACCGCTGCAAAGATGGTTCCTATCGCTGGTTTGCGTGGAGCGCGCGAGCCGCAATTCCGCAAAAATTGATTTATGCCGCAGCGCGCGACATCACCGAGCAAAAACTGGCGCGCGAAAAAATTATTCAACTCAATGCCGATTTGCGGCGCCATGCTGTCCAGCTCGAAGCGGCCAATAAGGAACTGGAGGCCTTTTCCTATTCCGTTTCGCACGATTTGCGCGCGCCACTGCGGCACATTGACGGCTTTGTGAAATTGTTCGACAAGCAGGAGAACGGAAATCTCGACGACCGTGGACGCCGCTATCTCGGGATCATCGCCGATTCGGCGCGGCGCATGGGCGCGTTGATTGATGACCTTTTAATTTTTTCACGGATGGGACGCTCTGAATTGCGCCGCAGCAGATTAGAAACCAATTCACTCATCAGTGAAGTTGTTGACTCATTGCAGACCGAAATCCAAGGCCGCCGCATTGTCTGGAAAATAGACACGCTGCCTCAAGTTGAGGCAGATGCCGCGATGTTGCGGCAGGTTTGGGCAAATCTGATTGGCAATGCCGTGAAATATTCTCGTCCGCGCGACCCGGCGGAAATTGAAATTGGCTACAAGGCTGAAAACGGCGAATTCGTCTTTTTTGTTCGCGATAACGGCGTCGGTTTCGACATGCAATATGCACACAAATTGTTCGGTGTCTTTCAACGGCTGCATCGCGCTGAAGAATTTGAAGGCACTGGCATCGGACTTGCCAACGTTCAACGCATCATTCACCGCCACAGTGGGCGGGTTTGGGCGGAAGGCAAACTGGATGAAGGCGCGACATTTTATTTTTCACTGCCGCAAATCAAAATCATAACCGCAACCAAAGAATAAAAAATATGGCTCCGTTAAAACGCATCCTGCTCGTCGAAGATAGTGAACGCGACATCGAACTGACGCTCGCCGCGCTCGAAGAAAATAATCTGGCCAACGAAGTCGTCGTCGCGCGCGATGGCGCGGAAGCCCTGGATTATCTTTACGGCCGCGGAAAGTTTGCCGGCCACGCGAACGGTTTGCCCGTCGTCGTGCTGCTCGATTTGAAAATGCCCAAAGTGGACGGTCTCGAAGTGTTGCGGCAAATGCGCAATGACACTGGTCTCAAGCACGTGCCGGTCGTGATGATCACATCGTCACGCGAAGAACAGGACTTGGTCAAGAGCTATCAACTTGGGGTGAATGCCTATGTTGTCAAGCCGGTGGACTTTCAGCAGTTTGTGGATTCGGTGAAAGAAATCGGATTTTTCTGGGCGATCATCAACGAGCCGCCGCCCGGTTCATTGAAACGCCACGGTTAAAAATGTGAATGAGCCGCAAAAATCACAGATGCGCGTGCTGCATCTGGAAGACAGCGAGAATGACCAGATTCTCGTCGCGGAAATGCTGCGCGCCGACGGCCTGCCCTGTGAAATCGTTGGCGTAAAAACGGAAAATGAATTTGAGTCCACGCTGAAAAAAAACAAATTCGACCTTGTCATATCAGATTTTTCGTTGCCATGCTGCGACCCTTTGAAAGCATTGGAGATCGCCGGCAAACTTTGTCCGCAAACACCGTTCATCTTTTTTTCCGGCACAATCGGCGAAGACGTGGCGGTGAAGACGCTTAAGCATGGCGCGATGGATTATGTTTTGAAGCAGCGTCCGCAGCGGTTGACGGCGGCGATCCGCAATGCGTTGCGGATGGTCGAGGAACGCGCGCGAAGCGAGCGCATGGAACACGAAATGCGCGATCTTCAGGAACAATTTCTCCGCGCCCAACGGCTCGAAAGCCTCGGCGCGCTCGTCGGCGGCATCGCGCATGATTTGAACAACACGCTTGTGCCCGTCATCATCGGCGTGGAAATTTTGCAGCGTGAAAATCTTTCGCCTGACGCGCAAAGCATGGTGCGCACGATGGAAGCCAGCGCGCGGCGCAGCGCGGAAATGGTCAAGCAAATGATGATCTTTGCGCGCGGAGGAGAAGCGGGCAAAAGCGTTGTTCATCCCGACCGCCTCATCAAGGAAATGAGCAAAATCATTTCTGAAACATTTCCAAAATCCATCCAATGCCGCTCAAGTGTGGAAAAATCTTCCTGGTCGGTTTTTGGGGTTTCGACGCAATTGCATCAAGTGCTGCTCAACCTTTGCGTCAACGCCCGCGACGCCATGCCCAAGGGCGGCACGCTTACATTATCCACCGGGAATGCGGAACTTTCCACTGGCGAAACCGCGCGACATTTTCTAAAGCCGGGAAATTATCTTTGCATCACTGTTGAGGACACCGGCGAAGGCATCCCACCTGATTTGATCGAAAAAATTTTCAAGCCATTCTTCACCACCAAAGGTTTGGAAAAAGGAACCGGACTTGGCCTTTCCACCTGCCACAGCATCGTCAAAAGCCACGGCGGATTTATTGACGTGCAAAGCAAAATCGGCGCGGGCAGCAAATTCAAAGTGTATCTGCCGGCGAGCGCGGACAAATCCGGGCCTGCCGCCCCGCAAAAAACCGCGCTGCCCGCCGGAAACGGCGAGCGCATTTTGGTGGTGGACGACGAGGGAAGCATTCTCGCCATAACGCGCGCCGCGCTGCAAAATTTCGGTTACGAAGTTCTCGTCGCCGACAGTGGCATCGAAGCGATCGCGACATTTTCAAGAAATTCCGATTCCATCAAACTCGTCATCAGCGACCTCGCAATGCCGTTGATGGATGGGCGGACGACCATCGCCGAACTGCGTAAAATAAAACCCGGCGTGAAAATCATCATCTCCAGCGGCACGGCAAAAGAGATTGAAGAAGTTTTGCCACACATCAAAGTTGACGGCGTCATCGCCAAGCCATTTACGAACGAAAATCTTCTCGAAACCGTTCATAAAGTTCTCAAGGGCCAGAAAGTCGAATTAAACGTGTGAGGCGATAAATTTCAAATGCCAGCCGGAAAATTGACGCCTGTAAAAAACTTTCGTGCGAAGTTAAATAACATTTTGCAGCATCAACAGGACTTCACATGGCAAATTTTTTCAAAAATTTGCTTGTGAAATTTTTCACGATAAGACATTCTGCACGGCTCTTGGACACACGATTGGTTTTGCGAATCATGCCATCGGTGTCGTCTGAACGGTTTTTTGTGAAGTGAAGCAATTTTTGAAAATCATTTTTGCCTGTGCATTTTTCACCGCGATTTTTGCGGCGAATGTGAACGCGCAGACTTCTTCGCCATCCGCCAACGGAGCGACAGTTTCGCCCGCACCAGCGCAAGTAACTGAATCGGCGGACGAAGCAGTTCCTGCTGCCGCGCCGGCAGTTTTTCATGTGCTTGGATTGCCGGTGACCAACTCGATGATTTGCACATGGATTGTGGCGGCAATTATCTTAATCGTAGTGCGCGTTAGCACTTGGAAAAATATCAAGGAAGTTCCATCGGGAATGCAAAACGCGCTGGAGGCGCTCGTTGAAATGTGGGACGGTTTGATCGGTGATATT
Source organism: Candidatus Methylomirabilota bacterium (assembly GCA_035644195.1). GTDB lineage: Bacteria > Verrucomicrobiota > Verrucomicrobiia > Limisphaerales > UBA11358 > UBA11358. The sequence continues at coordinate 25,021 of DASQOZ010000021.1, forward strand.
TTGGACAAGCGCGTCACGCGCTGGGTTTTTCCGTTCGCGACGACTTTTTTCATCTTCATCGTCATTTCAAATCTCATGGATTTGGTTCCCGGCGTCGGCAGCATTGGAATTAAAAATGCCAATGGAGAATTCACACCGATTTTTCGTCCGCCGACGACCGATGCGAATCTCACGGTGGCGATGGCGGGAATTTTTTTGGTGATGAGCATTTTTTGGGCGGTGCGTTATAACGGCGTTTGGGGACTGGTCAAACACATTTTCGGTGTGAAAATGGAAACCACCAAATGGACGTTCCCGTTGTTTTTTCTCCTCTTTCTTTTCATCGGCGCGATGGAATTGTTGTCCGTCGCATTCGCGCGTCCGGTCGCGCTGGCGATGCGACTTTACGGAAATGTTTTCGCCGGTGAAAGCATTTTGGACATGATTTTCCACAGCAAATCGCTGCTGTTTTCGCTGCTGCTTTCGTCGGGAATGTATTTTTACGAAACCTTCGTCTGCCTCGTGCAGGCGTTTGTGTTTGCGATGCTGGTCGTGGCGTTTGTCGGAACGCTTTGCACGCACACGGAAGAAGAACACGGCCATTGAATCAATTTGCAGCCGCGTTGAAAAAACGGCTGCGACAACCAAAACCAACAAAAGAAAAGTTATGATGCTAGCAGAAACAACAGGCAATATCCACATCGGCCTCGCCTTTGGCGGCGCGGCCATCGGCATCGGCATCGCCACCGCCGGCGGCGTCATCGCCATGAGCCGCAATCCGGGAATGTTCGGCAAAATTTTGACGTTCATGTTTGTCGGCATGGCGCTCGCCGAAGGCTGGGCGGTCATCGCATGGCTGGTCGTCGGCAATAAATAATCTGGTTATGGACAAACTAGGACTCGACCCGAGAATTTTGCTGATGCAGTTCATCAGTTTTTCTCTTGTCTTTTTCGCGCTGTGGAAATTTGCCTACAAGCCGATTTTCGCAATGCTTCACGAGCGGCGCGAGAAAATCGCCGAGGCGCTCGCCAACGCGGAAAAAATCAAAGTTGACGTGGCGCGCACGGAAACCGAACGCCAGAAAATTCTGGCCGACGCCGGCGACAAGGCGAACAAACTGATTGACGATGCGCGCGGCGCAGCCGCGCGTGTGCGCGAAACGGAAACGCAAAAAGCCATTGCGTCCGCCGAACAAATCGTGACGAAGGCGCGCGAAGCCGCCGTGCAGGAACGCGCGCAGATGCTCGCGTCGTTGAAACGCGAAGTCGGAAGACTTGTCGTGCAGACCACGACGACCGTCACCGGAAAAATTCTTACGCCGGAAGATCAAAAACGGCTCGCGGAAGAAACCGAAAAACAATTGGCCGCATAAATATAATTGTAGCGACGCTCTGTGAGCGTCGTTTCGGCGGTCACAGACCGCCGCTACAAAGAAATGAAAATTTCCAAACAAGCGCAGCGCGACGCCCGGCAACTGTTCCGCAGTTGCCACGTCAATGATTTGCTGGACGAAAACCGCGTCCGGCAGACGGTCACGTTGTTGACCACGCAAAAGCCGCGCGGCTACGTCGAAATTTTGTCGCGGCTGCATCGTTTGGTGAAAATGGATTTGGAACAGCATGCCGCGCGCGTGGAAAGCGCGACGCCGTTGTCCGCCGAATTGCAGACCGAAGTGACGGGCGAAATCAAAAAGAAATATGGCGCGGGCGTGAGCATTTCGTTCGCGCAGAATCCGGCGCTCATCGGCGGCTTGCGGATTCAGGTCGGCAGCGACCTTTACGACGGCAGCGTCAAAATGCGGTTGCAGAAATTGGAAGAAAGCTTTTAACGAAATTTTATGAGTAACTTGCTACAGGAAATTGAAGCGCAAATCAGCGGCGCGAAAACCGCGACAGCCAAACAGAACGTCGGCGTTGTCCGCGAAATCGGCGACGGCGTGGCGAAAATCGAAGGCCTGACCGACACGATGCTCAACGAGATGCTGGATTTCGGCAACGGCGTCACCGGCCTCGCGCTCAATCTTGAGGAAACCGAAGTCGGCGTAATTATTCTCGGCGATTACACCGAAATCAAAGAAGGCCAGGAAGTGCGCACGACGGGAAAACTTTTGCAGGTGCCGGTCGGAAAAGGTCTGCTTGGTCGCGTCGTCAACGCGCTCGGCCAGCCGCTCGACGGCAAAGGTCCGATCAAGAATGAAGCATTTTATCCCGTGGAAAAAATTGCGCCCGGCATCATCC
>DASQOZ010000022.1:0-13118 GCA_035644195.1 Candidatus Methylomirabilota bacterium
CTTCGCCTGGCTCTTCAGCTTCCGACGGCTGGTGGTCCGTTATGAATACCACGCGGAGAATTTTCAAGGGTTTGTTCATTTGGCGGCGGTAATCATCCTCTTGAGACATTTATGAGATACGCTCTAGATATTCATGAGGAAGCTCTCGCACAGACTTGCCGACAAATCCTAATTGAGAATGGCGCACAAACATTTGCAAATTTTGATGAATTCAAAAGCGTGCATGGTTGGAACGTTCCAGAAGACAGAATGATTACTCACACAAGTCCGGCAGGATTCTACACAGTGGAACATCCTGCGAACTGGAGAATTACTCAAGACGAAAACATTGTTAATATTTTTCCGCCGAGTGGTGATGGCGCAGTAACTATTTCCGCTTTTCGCGGAGACAATTTTTCACCAATGGCAGTGAATGGCTTGATTCAGCGTATTTACAAAAATTATGAAGTTGTTACTCCGTTAAGCGCCATAAGTCAAAATAACTGGGATGGTTTGCAGGCTGAATTTCTCCAAACAGTTGAAAGTGGTTGGTTGTCGGCGCTTGTTATAGAAAAGTTTTTGTTCTCATTACTGCAAACGACACACAAGAAGCCATGCCGTCACAACGACAGATTTATGAATCCATTTTGAATTCACTCATTTTGGCTGACCCAGAAGAAGCCAAGGGTTGAGCGGCTTCCTGCTTTCGTTTTCTCCGCACTTCGGCTAAAAATGGTTTCATGTATTCGCCATCGCCCGCATGCTTGCGCGAACCCTTTTTCTGGCGCATTCTTTTTTCATGCTGACGGATGAACAGACCAGCCCGGAGCAGTTCGCGATTTACCGCCGGATGACGCCCGAACGCCGCCTCGCGCTGGCGGAACAACTTTGCTGGACGGCGCGCGAGATGAAAACGTCGTGGCTCCGTTCGCAGCACGCGGACTGGCCGGAGGAAAAAGTGCGCCGCGAAGCCGCGCGGATTTTCAGCCAGCATAAACCTGAATCGTAAATCCGAGGTGGAAAATTTTTAGCCAGCCATTCCAAGCGACTTTGCAATCCGCGCCTGCCGCTTGTCAAAGGTGAGAAATGCGGCGGCGGAAAATGACCACGCGGCGGCCAGATGCCACAAATCAAACGCCGTGTGCCGTTCGCGCCAGCCGTGCGTCTCGCCCAGCGAACGCGCCATCGCCACGGTTTCAACCATGTCCACGGGCCGCCTCAAAAAAATCCGGCTGTTCACGGCCCTGTCAAGCGCGTTGATGACCCTTCGCGCAACAAAATCATCCATCGGATTTTTTTGAAGATGTGTCGCCGCACGGACGGAAGCTGGAAATTCCAACAGATGAACTTCACAGACAACAAAATCTCCACCATCAAATTCCTTCATCCAGTTCACGGCGACGGCATGGTTTCGGTCGTCTTCGCAAAACCGGCTGATCAAAAAACTGGTATCGCAATAAAGAATCATTCGCGCTCCTCAAGGAATGTCTTCACGAAGTCGGTTTTTTTTCGTCTGCCCGGAGGAAGCGGCATTTCCTTGAGAATTTCATCTATCGCCGCGTTGATGCTCCGCCGCCCGGCGTCCACGCGGCGCAATTCAAAACGTTTCCCGCCGCGTTTGGTGAATTGAACCGAATCGCCGGGACTCAATGTTTCCTCCACAGGCTTGCGCCGGAAGCTTCTTGCCGAAATGGTTTTAATGTCTGCCATATATTGTCAGACAATAATCCAACAAAAATAAAGTTGCAAGCTAAAACCGAGCACTGCCGCTTCCTGCTTTTATTTTCCCTGCGCTTCGGCTAAAAATGGTTTCATGTATTCGCCGACGCCTGATGAATTTTTGAAGCTCGCCGCGCAGGGCAACGTGATCCCCGTCACGCGCCGCCTGCTCGCCGACATTGAAACGCCGCTCTCGGCCTATCGCAAAATCCGCGGCGCGGGCGAATCGTTTTTGTTCGAGTCGGTCGAGGGCGGTGAACATCTGGGACGCTACTCGTTCGTCGGCTGCAATCCGCGCGCCGTCATCAGGCAGACGGAAAATCGCGTCGAGGTTTTGGAGAACGGAAAAGTCGTCGAAAGTTTTGAAATCCGTAGGACAGGCGTCGCGCCTGTCTCTGAATTAAAAAATGAAGACAGGCGCGACGCCTGTCCTACGGTTGCCGACGGCCTCGTCGTCGTCGAGCGCGTGATGAAAAAATATCGCGCGGTGTCGCTGCCGGGTTTGCCGCGATTCACCGGCGGCGCGGTTGGTTTCATCGGTTATGAATTCATCCACGACGTCGAGCCGGTCGTGCCGCGTCCGCCGCAGGACGAATTGAAGACGCCCGTGATGGTTTTTCTCGTCGCCGACCAGCTTTTGATTTTTGACCGCGTCGCGCAGACCATCACCGTCCTGATCAACGCCTTTTTGGACGAAGCGGAAAATCCAGCCGACGCCTACGAAAATGCGACGAGCGAAATCGAACGGCTCGTGTCGCTGCTCGAGCAGCCGAGCGAACACATTCCCGTCAGCGTGCCGAGTGAAGTCCCCGAAGTCGCGTTCGCGTCGAACATCACGCGGGAAAAATTTTGCGCGAACGTCCTCGCCGCCAAAAAACTCATCACGGCGGGCGACATCATCCAGGTCGTCGGCTCGCAACGGTTTTCCGCGCCGGTCACGGCGTCGCCGATGGACGTTTATCGCGCGGTGCGTTCCATCAATCCGTCGCCGTATATGTTTTTGCTGGAGCTGGACGGATTTTCGCTCGTCGGCGCGTCGCCGGAAGTCCATGTGCGCTGCGAGGAAGGCAAGGTTGAAATCCGCCCGATCGCCGGCACGCGTCCGCGCGGAAAAAATTCCGACGAAGATGCCGCGCTCGAAAAAGAATTGCTCGCCGACCCGAAGGAACGCGCCGAACACGTCATGCTCGTGGACCTCGCGCGCAACGACATCGGCCGCGTGTGCGATTTTGGTTCGGTGCAGGTAAAAGATTTGATGATCGTCGAGCGATACAGCCACGTCATGCACATCGTGTCGCAGGTCGAGGGAAAATTGTCCGCCGGCAAGACGCTTTACGACCTAATGCGCGCGACGTTTCCGGCTGGCACCGTCAGCGGCGCGCCGAAAATCCGCGCGATGCAGATCATTTCCGAACTCGAACAGACCGTGCGCGGGCCGTATGCGGGCTGCGTCGGCTATTTTTCCTTCAACGGCAATCTCGACACCTGCATCACCATCCGCACCGCGCTGCTCAAGGACGGCAAGGCCTACGTGCAGGCCGGTGGCGGCTGGGTGAACGATTCCGTGCCGGAAAATGAATTTCAGGAAACGGTGAACAAATCCAAGGCGATGCGCAAAGCCGTGGCGATGGCGGAGAATTTTGGGAAGGAAAAATAATTGTCGCGCACACATTCACATGACACCAATTTTTACAGTTCACGCGGGAGAATATTTGGTCGGGACACACCTCGAACGCACATTTCCAAATTGCCGAGTTTGGATTCCATCAAAAGATTCCGGCATTGATTTGCTTGTCACGAATGGCTCGTGTTCACGAGCCGTTTCGTTGCAGGTGAAATATTCGCGTGATTATACGGACAGCTCACGTTTACCCTCTGACTCGACATTTCTTTCGGTTACTCGGAGCAGTTTCATTACAGTTAAGCGCGACAAGCTTGAGGCATCGCCAGCGCGATATTGGGTAATCGTCCTTCATTCGTTCACCGAGAAGAGTCCGCGCTTTCTCGTCATCACGCCGAGCGAGCTTTTGAAACGGATTGAGGTTCATTACGGACACCGCGCCAGTTACATTTGTTATTTTAATATTGTGAAAAAGACCAAGTGCTGGGATATGCGCGCGCCGCGCGCCGAGATGAAGGCCGCGTTAGAAAAAGGTAAAATTTCACGTTCCAGAGATTTTTCAGACCGTCTTGATGATTGGTCACAGATACGTCGCGAAATTGCCGTCTGAACTAAACAGGCTGCAAAAAATTTGCCAACTTCGTTTCCCAAGCGCCGTAGGCGCGACATCTTTGTAGAAAACAACCAAAAAAGATTTTCAAGCTCCGTAGGAGCGGCATATTCCGCGAACCATTTATTTTCAAACCGACAACAAAAATTTCCAAAATATGCCGCCCCGACGGGGCTTGGGATTTTCATATTTCCGGTTTCTACAAAGATGCCGCTCCTGACGGAGCTAAAAAATTATCATCCACGTTTCATCCGTGGCCAAAAATTCCTTCCACCGCTTCGCGTCCTTTGCGCGACAAATTATTCCTTAAGCGCGTCGCGCAGTTCCTGTTTGTAATCGCGCACCGGCTCGCCGTAACCTTCACGCCGGATTTTCAGCGCGGGCGCGATGATTTCCGCGCGCGGATCAATCTCGCGCCCGTAAATCAGCGGCCACAGGCGGCGGCAATTGTTCGCCATGTCGTGTCCCTGTTCCTCGTCAAACGACGGGCGGAACAAATCCACGGCCAGTTGCAGTTCCTTGATGAGTTCGGTTTCCGTCGGATGCCCGGTCTTGGCGATGACGGCACGGAACGCGCGCAAATCTTTTTCATCCAGCCGGTTCAATTTGGCGATGAGGATGTCAATCGGGTGCGGAAAAATAAAAGTGCAATTGCCGATGCGCGCGGATTGCGTCCTGTCTTTCCAGCGTGGCGAGGTGCGAAAATTTAATTCGCTGGAAACTTGGATGTAAAAGTCGGCTTGGTTGGTTCCGAGTCCGGCGCGCAAAACAATTTCATTTAATTCTTCAAAATCAGAAAAAACGTCCACGTCTGCGCTCGTGAGATTCGGGTCAACGGCAATCTGCAACGGCGCAGAGCCGAACACGGTGATTTGAAATTCGCGGCCTTGCGGCAACAAAGAAGCCAGTTGCCGCAGCATCCTGCCCGCCGGAGTTTCCAGTTCAAGGGATGATGTCCAGGATGCTGCGTCCATTGCGTTTCCTTGCGCGATGAGAACAATACGCCTGATCCAGCAACCGGTTGGTCACGCTTGAATCCGTGGCAAAACGATTCAGCAGCCGCCGGTCGCGCGGCGACCACGGCTTGCCGAGTTCGCGCTTGATGAGCAGGCGCGCGGCGATGCGCGCCTTGCGCCAATACGGGTCCATCAGGCGGTTCAATTCATGGCTGAAATCCAGCGGCTTCATTGTCAGACGTGAAATTGTAAGCCGAATTGCCATTTGCCGCAACGCGGAATAAATTGTTTGCGGCAATCGTGGCGATGGCGGAAAGTTTTTGCCTGCCAATCCGTTTTGGAAATTATTTTCCACCCCAACGCCAGCCGGCTTTTTCTCCTTTGATGTAACAAATAATGACGAGAGCGATTGTAAGAATTGCAGTGTAGCCGAGAAAAAGTGCCAGATGTTTGTCTGGTCGCAAAAGAAACGATCCGCCGGAAAGCAGCGCAATATACGCGAGAAGCACCAGCCGTCCCTGCCAGCAATTTGGCACTCCCCAGCCATAGCCATATTTTTTGGCTGGAAACCAAAATTTCTTTTCGTCCGGTTTCGTTTCTTCGCTCATCAAATCATTGATTAACAGGTTCGCGGCGCTTTTCAAAATTAAATTGTTGGCGCAGGCATTTCCTGCTAGTTTGCAATTGAATCTGGATTTCTATGAAGCGCTGGATTTCCATCGCAATTGCCGGACTGGTTTTCGGCGCTGCGGCGACTCACGCCGCGCAAGTTGGGCTGATCAAGATCAACGGCGCCATCGGCCCGGCCACGGCCAATTACATCTCCCGCGCGCTTGACCTCGCCGCCAATCAAAACGACGAGTGCCTCGTCATCGAATTGAACACGCCCGGCGGCCTCGCCAGTTCCATGGACGACATCGTGCAGAAATTTTACGCCGCGAAAATTCCCATCGTCGTTTATGTCTCGCCGGAAGGCGCGATGGCCGGCAGCGCGGGCGTCTATATCACGCTCGCGGCGGACGTGGCGGCGATGGCGCCGCACACGACCATCGGCGCGGCGCATCCGGTGAGCATGGGCAGCGAAGACGAAACGACCAACAGCATCATGATGCAAAAAGTTGGCAATGCCTACACGAAGGTCATGCAGACCATCGCCGAGAAACGCAATCGCAACGTCGAATGGGCAAAATCTTCCGTCACGGACAGCAAAGCCATCACCTCCGAAGAAGCGTTGAAAATGAAAGTGATTGATTTGATCGCGACGAACATTCCCGACTTGCTGCAAAAATTAAACGGAGAAAAAGTCGGCGACAAAATTTTGAAAACCGCCAGCGCAAGCGTCGTGGAAATGCCGATGACTCCGGGCGAAAAATTCTTCCAACTGTTCTGGCAGCCGCAAGTGATGATGCTGCTCCTGCTCATCGCGATTTACGGCATCATCGCCGAGATGAGCCATCCGGGCGCGATTTTTCCCGGCGTCGCGGGCGCGCTCGCGCTGATTTTGCTGCTTTATATGTCGGCGACTTTGCCGTTGAACATCGCGGGCGTCGCGCTGATCCTTTTGGCGCTCGCACTGTTCGTCATGGATATTTTTGCGCCGACGCACGGCGTGTTGACCGGCGGCGGCATCATCGCGTTTTTTCTCGGCGCGCTGATGCTGTTCAACCACGCGCCTTCCGGTTACAATTTGCCGATGACGTGGATTGTTTCCGCAACACTCGCGACTGCGGCGTTTTTCATCTTTTTCGTCAGCAAAGGAATTCGCGCGCAATTTTTGCCGACGCAATCCGGCAAGGAAACGATGCTTGGCAAAACCGTCGCTGCAAAATCACGGATTGACTCGACGGGCGGCAAGGTGTTTATCGAAGGTGAAATCTGGAATGCCGTGAGCGAAATGCCGATTGAAGAAGGCCAAAATGTCGAAGTCACCGGCATCGAAGGGTTGACGTTGAAAGTGAAACCGAAATTATGAAACGCAAAGTTCTGTTTGTTTGCATCCACAACAGCGCGCGCAGCCAGATGGCCGAGGCGTTTCTGAACCAGATTTGCGGCGACGAATTTGAAGCGCACAGCGCGGGAATCGAGCCGGGAAAGTTAAATCCCATCGTCGTCGAAGCGATGCAGGAAATCGGCATGGACATTTCCGGCAACAAAATCAAATCGGCTTTCGATTTTATCAAGTCCGGCAAATTATTTTCCTACGTCATCACCGTTTGCGACGAAACGAGCGCGGAGCGTTGCCCGATTTTTCCCGGCGTGACGACGCGATTGCACTGGGGTTTTCCCGATCCGTCGGCATTTTCAGGGACGCACGAAGAAAAATTGGCGCGGACGCGCGAAGTGCGCGACGCTATCAAACAACAAATCGAAAAATGGTGCGAAGAAGTTTGCACTTTGACCGCAGCTTAAATTAACCCAACTAAAAAACAATCGGAGAACATTATGGACGAACAATCAATTCAACATCTCGGCACTCTTTTCAAGGCAGGCGCGGCCATCATCATTCCAATTTTCGTCGTGCTTGCCTTCATCCTGCCGCAAGCCATCCGCATTTTGCGCGAATACGAGCGCGGCGTCATTTTTCGCCTCGGCAAATTGCAGGGCGCGAAAGGACCGGGAATCATTTTCCTTATTCCAATCGTAGACAAAATGGTGAAGATGGATTTGCGCGTCGTGACCATTGACGTGCCGAAGCAGGAAATCATGACCAAGGACAACGTGCCGGCCACGGTGGACGCGGTGATGTATTTCCGCGTGGTGGACCCGAACGCGGCGGTGGTGAAGGTGGAAAATTTCTGGAAGGCGACCTCGCTCATCGGCCAGACGACCTTGCGCAGCGTGCTCGGCCAGTCGGCGCTGGACGAACTGCTGTCACAACGCGATGTCATCAACCAGAAATTGCAGGAGATCATTGACAAGCAAACCGAGCCGTGGGGCATCAAGGTCACGAGCGTCGAGGTGAAAGAAGTGTCGCTGCCCGACAGCATGAAACGCGCGATGGCAAAACAGGCCGAGGCTGAACGCGAACGCCGCGCGAAAGTCGTGAACGCGGAAGGCGAATTCCAAGCCGCCGAAAAAATGGCGCAAGCCGCCGCCGTCATCAGCAAAGAACCGATTGCGCTGCAATTGCGATATCTCCAAACAATGCGCGAAATGGCCAGCGAGCACAACACGACGACGTTTCTGCCGTTGCCGATTGATTTGTTCAGCGCGTTTTTGAAGAAATAAAACGGTGAAGCCGATTCGCCTGACCAAACACGCCCGCGAACAATGCGTTGAACGCGGCGCGATGGAATCTGAAGTGGTCGAAGCCATTCGCAAATTTTAGCGAGTAAATATGGAGCAAAAGGATTTTCACGAAACACACAACCATACAAATATTGGTGCGCAATTTTATTTTATTTGATATGGGCATTCTTTTTATTGAGGATTGTGTGTCTTCAACTAAACGAATTACTGCCATTACTGCTAAAAGGGTTGGCTAATAAATAGTGAAACATGACTAAAAATATGTCTCTCGATTTTATTGGGCATTGCATTGACACTGCGATTCCATTTGCAATTGGAGTCATTGGATTGGTTTATTTTCCACGGCGCGTTAGAAAGGACATCGAATCTAAAAAACATTCAGACGAAGACGGCAAGAAAAGGCTGAAGAAGTATAAAATTTTCTGTTATTTAATTCTGCTTCTTGGCTTCCTTAAACTCACTGAATTTTTCAAGTAGTCTATTAGCTTTCATGTTTTTCTTCCTTGCGAACATCGTCGTGCTAGTGTTCGCCGCTTTGGTTTCATGGTGGTTGAGCGACTTTGATACGCGACTGACCGGTGATGAAACGAAAGATCGTATCGGCAGAGGCATACGCTGCGGTATCAGCTTGCTCGTCGTAGAAGTTTCTTTTTGGAGTTTGTGGCGCTACTGGCGTTACGATGACCGGCTAAGTGGAGCGTTGTATCTATTCACCCTTCTGCCACTTTTAATTATCTGGGCCGGTTGTATCGGCGAAATGGTTGCGCAAGGGTTCACATGGCTGATTGATCCGCACAGCAACAAGGAATTTGATCCAAAGAAAAATCTGCGCGACATGGATACACTGGCGGCGTTGATTCGAGACGGACGTCATGACGAAGCCGTGCAATTATACGAAACGCTCAAGGGGTCGGGCGACGGCAATGTTCTGACGATGGAAGCGTTGCTCGATCGCGCCGGTATTCCGCGCGAACATTTCCGGCGGTCGAAGCCGTTGTTCGAAGCCGGACGTTTGCAAAGAGAAGGAAAATTTTCAGAAGTGGAAACCATTTTGAAATCGCTGCTGACGCAAAATCCTGCGAACGTGGACGCGGCGATGATGTTGATGCGGCTTTACGCGCAGGATTTGCGGCAAAGCGGCAAGGCCGCGGAAATTCTTCGCGCATTGGAGAAGCAGCCGCATATTTCTCCTGCCGTCATCGAATACGCGCAACGTTCCCTGCATGATTGGGGACGCAAGAAAATCAAACCGAAAGTCGAGCCGCTGCCCGAATCTGTCGAAGAATTGTTGAAATCCGGTTACCTCGGCACGGCGATTGAAATTCTGGAACAAAAAGCCGCCGAACAGCCGGAAGATTTCGATGCGCAACTCAAATTGGCCGAGGCTCACGGCTTATATTCCGGCAACATTCAACGCGCAAAAAAAATCATCACGGCGATGGAAGACGATCCCCGTTTCAGTTCCGAACAAATCCGGATCGCCAAAAGCAAATTGCAGGAATGGCGCGAAGCAAAGCCGCAACAAAATTGATTAAACCGGGAGGGACGGCGTGTCGCCGTCCCAAAAATACCGGCGAAATACAAATTCAGGGACGCCGACACGGCATCCCTCCCAGTTGAAAAATCCATTCGACATTCGCGAATTGAAATTCACAATTTAGAAAATGCTCAAAACTTTTTTCCAGCCGCTCATCGCATGGTATCTCGGCGCGCTCAAATCCACCGGCTATCCGGCCATCGTGCTGTTGATGACGATGGAAAGTTCCGTGCTGCCAATCCCGAGTGAAGCCATCATGCCGCCTGCGGCATATTTGGCGTGGTCCGACGGAATCAATTTTTTCAATTTTCATTTTGTCGGCTGGCCGGCGGAAATCGGCCTGGTCATTGCTGGCGCGATCGGCTCGTGGCTCGGCGCGACGATTGTTTATTGGCTGGCGCGAATCGCTGGTCGTCTGCTGCTTGAACGTTATGGCCGTTACATTTTGTTGACGCCGGAAAAAATCCGGAAAAGTGAAAACTGGATGTCGCATTACGGCGCGGCGGGCGTTTTTGTGGCGCGGCTGCTGCCGGGCGCGCGGCAACTCGTCGGCATTCCCGCCGGCATTGCGCGGATGAATTATCTGATGTTTTCGATCTTCACTTTGCTCGGCGCGACGATCTGGTGTTCGGTGCTGTGCTGGCTCGGCGTGAAAATCGGCGCGGACATCACCAAAGGCGAAATGCACAAGGTCATTTTCTCCGTCGGCGGCACGGCGCTCGTGCTGGGCGGGCTTTATTATTTTTTCGTTCACCGTCATTTGAAGAAAAAATAAACTTCAGAGACGCAAAGGCGCAGAGTTTTTCCGCAGATTACACAGATTTCAAAAAATGCTTTCTGCGAAAATCTGCGACATCTGCGGATTCAATAAATGTTTTCTCTGCGTCTCCGCGCCTCTGCGGTTAAAATAATTCTTCGTCGCGGAAAATTGACTTGCGTTGTAAATTGTTTCCGTGCCAGTAAGTGATTCCATCCGCAAAAAAATCAGCGCGTTGCCGCACAAGCCGGGCGTGTATCTGCATCGCGACCGCTTCGGCACAGTCATTTACGTCGGCAAGGCGCTCAACTTGCGCAAACGTGTCAGCCAGTATTTTCAATCCAGCCGGCGCATGGGCTGGGACTTGAAATTCAACGCGCTCGTCGAGGCGATCCACGATTTCGATTTTCACGTCGTCCGCAGCGAACCTGAAGCACTCCTGCTCGAAAGCAAACTCATCAAGGAATTCAAACCGCGCTACAACATCAGCTTCCGTGACGACAAAAGATTTTTGATGTTGAAAGTGAATTTGAACGATCCGATTCCGAATTTTACTTTCGCACGATTCAAAAAAGACGACGGCGCGCGTTACTTCGGGCCATTTGTCAACGCGACGGCGGCGCGAAACGTCGTCACGCTCGCGCAACGGCAATTTAATCTGCGCGGCTGCCGCGTGTTCACGCCGGGCGAGAGCGATTACAAGCATTGCCTTTACGCGCATCTGAAATACTGCACCGCGCCGTGCGTCGGAAATGTTTCGCGCGAGCAATATCTCGAACAGGTCAAGGCCGCGTGCAATTTTCTCGAAGGCCAGTGCCGCGAAATGCAAGAGCAGCTCGAATGCGAAATGAAAAAGGCGGCGAAGAACCAAGATTTTGAAAAAGCCGCGAGCCTGCGCGACTTGGTTCGCGACCTCAAAGACACTTGGAAAAAGACAGAAAAATTTACGCGCATTCCGTATTCGTTGCCGGGAAGCATCCAGCCGCAAAATGATCTGGTTGAACTCGCGAGCGCCCTTGATTTGCCTGCGCCGCCATTGCGGATTGAAGGTTTTGACATTTCGAACATCAGCGGCACATTTGCTGTCGCGTCGCTCGTGAGTTTCAAGAATGGCCGGCCTGACCGCGCGAATTACCGGCGGTTCAAAATCAAAACCGTCGAAGGTCAGGACGATTTTGCGAGCATGGCGGAAGTGGTTCGCCGCAAATACTCACGACTGCTGAATGAAAGCATAGCACCAACCCAAAAAACAAAAAACGACGATGACGGCCATGCTGTCCCGAAGGAATTGCAAACGCTTGTGAACGAAACGAGTCGCAAAGTGCGGCGCGATTTGCCGGTGAAAAGCGAAACTGTAGCGGCGGTCTATGACCGTCGGCGCTCACAGAGCGCCGCTACAAATTTACCGGATTTGATTTTGATTGACGGCGGCAAAGGACAATTGAGCGCGGCGTGCGCCGAACTGAAGAAACTTGGCCTCGAAAAAATTCCCGTCATCGGGCTGGCGAAAGAATTTGAGGAAATTTATCTGCCGGGAAAAAACGAACCGCTGCGGCTCGGACTCAATCATCCGGCGGTAAAATTATTGCAACGCATCCGCGACGAATCGCATCGCGTGGCGAATTCTTACAGCGCGCAATTGCGGCTCAAAAAAATTTCCGAGAGCGTGCTGGACGAATTTCCCGGCATCGGCGGGCGGCGCAAATCGGCGTTGCTGAAAAAATTCGGCTCGGTGCAGCGGTTGCGAACGGCGACGGTGGAACAAATTTCCAAAGTGCCGGGTTTTGGCGGCAGGGCGGGGGCGGAATTGAAAAAGTTTTTGGAAGCCAGGCCGGTTCGCGCGGCTTGATTGTTTCCAAAGCGTTTCATTTTTCCCGCCAACCAGTTTGCCCCGGGCGGGCAAAATTGGATATGTGCATTGTTGAACAAAAAAAATCTGATTCCTTAACGGATGCAAGTCGGACACAATCAAAGCTTCAAAAATTTATTTTCATGTCGTCCCAACCTGAAGCCGAGATTAAAATTTTGAAAGCAAGACAACCCGCATGAAATCCACAGCCATCATTGCCATCGGTTTGCTGGCCGCGACCGGCCTGCGCGCGGCCGCTCAAATCCAGTATCTTTCCGGCACGGACAAGGATCACACGGTTCCGTGGCAGTTTTTCATGACCGGCGGCGGACGCAGCAACAATGTTTTGACAACCATTCCCGTGCCTTCGTGCTGGCAGACCAAAGGTTTCGGTTCTTACAGCTATGGCAATCACACCGGCAATGGCAGCGTGTCGCAACCGAAGTCAACCGGCCAATACACGACCACTTTTTCCGTGCCTGCCAGTTGGGCCGGCGAACGGATTTTTCTGGTTTATGAAGGCGTCCTGACCGACACGGCGACGATGATCAATGGCCAGACCGTTGGCACGTTGCATCAGGGCGGTTTCTATGAATTCAGCTACGAAGTGACGACGAACGTGGTGGTCGGCGCGAACACCAACGTGCTGAACGTGACCGTCAATGAATGGTCGGCCAACGCGTCGGTCAACAATGCCGAGCGCGAAGGAGATTTCTGGAATTTCAGCGGCATCTTCCGCCCGGTTTATTTGAAGGCCGTGCCGCAATCCGAAATTGACCGGCTGGCGGTGGACGCGAAGGCAAACGGCCAGATCACCGTCAACGTCTTTCTCTCCGGCATC
>DASQOZ010000023.1:0-5119 GCA_035644195.1 Candidatus Methylomirabilota bacterium
TTGTTCGTCGCCATCATCAACAAACGCGCTTCCATTTGCGCCTCGACTGAAAGCGGAACGTGAACGGCCATTTGATCGCCGTCGAAGTCCGCGTTGTAAGCGGTGCAAACCAGCGGATGAATGCGAATCGCTTCGCCTTCAATCAGCATCGGTTCAAATGCCTGCACGGACAAACGGTGCAACGTCGGCGCGCGATTCAAAAGAACCGGATGACCTTTCGTCACTTCTTCGAGAACATCCCAAACTTCTTTCGTCTGGCGTTCAATCATTTTCTTCGCGCTACGAACGGTATGAACGTAACCGAGTTCTTTCAAACGGCGGATGATGAACGGCTCGAACAAAACGAGCGCCATCTTTTTTGGCAGACCGCACTGGTTCAATTTCAGTTCCGGTCCGATCACGATCACGGAACGGCCTGAATAATCCACGCGCTTGCCGAGCAAATTCTGACGGAAGCGTCCGCCCTTGCCCTTGAGCATGTCGCTCAAAGATTTCAGCGAGCGATTTCCCGCGCCGGTGACCGGGCGTCCGTGACGGCCGTTGTCGAACAACGCGTCCACGGCTTCCTGCAACATTCTTTTTTCGTTGCGGATAATCACTTCCGGCGTTTTCAATTGCAGCAACGTCTTGAGACGGTTGTTGCGGTTGATGACGCGACGATACAAATCGTTCAAATCCGAAGTCGCAAAACGTCCGCCTTCGAGCGGCACGAGCGGGCGCAAGTCCGGCGGAATCACCGGCAACACCGTGAGAATCATCCATTCAGGACGGCTCTTGGACGACGCGAGACCTTGCAGCAATTTAATCCGCTTCGCCAATTTTTTGCGGATTTGTTTGCTCTTGGTTTCCGTCATCGCCTGTTGCAATTGCTCGGTGCCTTTCGCCAAATCCACACGCGCCAGCGCTTCGCGCACGGCTTCCGCGCCCATTTTGGCGACGAACGCTTCCGCGCCGTAAGTTTCCTTCGCTTCGCGATATTCATTTTCGTTGAGCAATTGATTTTGCTTCAACGCCGTATTGCCCGGATCAATCACAAGATAATCTTCGTAATAAATCACGCGCTCCAAATGCCGCGCCGTCATGTCCAGCGCCAGACCGATGCGCGAAGGCATGCACTTGAAAAACCAGATGTGCTGCACCGGCACGGCCAATTCGATGTGGCCCATGCGTTCGCGGCGCACGCGCGCGAGCGTCACCTCGACGCCGCAACGGTCGCAGACGATGCCGCGATGCTTGATGCGCTTGTATTTTCCGCAGGAGCATTCCCAGTCCTTGACCGGGCCGAAAATGCGTTCGCAGAACAAGCCGCCTTTTTCCGGCTTGAACGTGCGGTAATTGATGGTCTCGGGATTTTTGACTTCGCCTTTGCTCCACGACCGGATGGCGTCAGGCGATGCCAGCGTGATGCCGACGTAATCCACCTGATTGACCTTGTCCAGTCCGAGCAATTCGCGGGCGTTTTCTTTTGAGCTAGTCATATAAAATTAAATTCTTAAATTTCTCGTCACTTTAATTGTTTCAAAATCTTACCGTGACTCGAAATTGTTTTGTCGTCGGATTTATATTCGATGAACACATACTTACCAGTATTTGAATCTTCAAGTTGCATCCAACTCGTCGGCGTATTTTTGTCGCCGACACTTACATAAACATTCTCATCCAATCCCTTGCTTGATGCTTTCGTTGCTTCTGTTACCGCAGCATCATACGCATCTTGAATAGAAGGAGTCGTCGAATACACCAGTGTAATATCAAGCCATCGCTTTGCTGGCGTAATGCCTTCTAATGTTTTGTCTTCTTTGGTTTCGATGTAATACTTTTCTGTGTCTTGGCCACTTTTTTTAACTCCATTATATTCATCCCATGTCAAAACGCGCTTATCTGCGGCTTTGTAAACTAATTCGCCGAAATATTGGTTTTCATTCATTGCCTCGTCGCCAACGAATGCCATTGCCAAAATATCATTCGATGAATTCACTAAAATCGCAGAGTCCAATGCGCTGCGAAGTATTTTATCAACAGTTGCCGGGGGTGGCGGTTGACCAAAAAACGCAACGTCAAGAACCAACCCGCCATTAGAAACTTTGTTGAATGTAACTTCAAAAAATTTCTGCACTTGGGCAGTCGCAGTCATAGTCATAGTCATAGTCATAGTCATAGTCATAGTCAACATGACAGCAACAGCCAATATGGTAGTGAGCGTGCGCATTTATTTTTTACACCGCAGTCAAAGCCGCAATCGCTTCGCCATTTCCGCTGGCTGCGTGTTCCGCCGGATTTGAATAGCCGACTTTCACGTCGAGGCCGAGCGATTGCATTTCTTTCACCAACACGTTGAACGATTCGGGAATGCCCGCTTCGAGCGCGTTGTCGCCCTTGACGATGGCTTCGTAAATCCGCGTGCGGCCTTGCACGTCGTCGGATTTGACGGTGAGCAATTCCTGCAGCGTGTAAGCCGCGCCGTAGGCTTCCATCGCCCACACTTCCATTTCGCCGAAGCGCTGGCCGCCGTATTGCGCCTTGCCGCCGAGCGGCTGTTGCGTGACGAGCGAGTAAGGCCCGACTGCGCGCGCGTGAATTTTGTCCGCGACCAAATGGCCGAGCTTCATCATGTAAATGTAGCCAACGACAATTTCCTGATCGAATTTCTCGCCGGTGCGTCCGTCAATCAAATGCGTCTTGCCGTGTTCGGGCAATTTCGCTTCCCTCAGATAGCCGCGAATTTCCTTTTCCTTGATGCCGTCGAAAACCGGCGTCGAGAATTTCAATCCGAGAATTTTCGCCGCCCAGCCTAGGTGCGTTTCCAAAACCTGTCCGACATTCATGCGCGAAGGCACGCCGAGCGGATTCAAAACGATTTCCACCGGCGTTCCGTCGTCGAGGAACGGCATGTCTTCTTCTTTCACGATGCGCGCGACAACGCCTTTATTTCCGTGGCGTCCGGCCATTTTGTCACCGACGGACAATTTGCGCTTCGACGCGACATAAACTTTCACGGATTTGACGATGCCGCTTTCGGCGCCTTCGCCCGCCTCGGCGCGTTCGATTTCCTCGTCGTATTGCATCTGGATGTCATCGAACTTCTTTTTGAACTGGCCGATGATTTCCGTGATCTTGTTGCGGATGGGCGACGGATCAATTTCGATGCGGTCATAAACCGTCGCAAGTTTGCGTAAAAGCGTTTTCGTGATTTTGCGATTTGCCGGAATGATGATTTCGCCTGTTTCAGAATTAACAACGTCGAGCGGAATTTTTTCGCCGAGCAAAATGTTGCTCAACGCCTCGGTCAATTGGTCCGTCAATTCGCCAACCTTTTTCTTGTGATCCTCTTCGATTTGTTTCGAATGGCGCTTCTCTTCGCTCGAAGCCGAGCGGGTCATGCGTTCGCCTTCTTTTTTCGACGAAACTTTCACGTCCATGACGATGCCGTAAGTTCCCGACGGAACTTTGAGCGACGTGTCTTTCACGTCGGCGGCTTTTTCGCCGAAAATCGCGCGAAGCAAACGCTCTTCGGGCGCAAGTTCGGTTTCGGATTTCGGCGTGATTTTGCCGACGAGAATGTCGCCGGGCTTCACTTCCGCGCCGACACGGATGACGCCGTCCGTGCCAAGATTTTTCAACGCTTCATCGCCGAGGTTCGGGATGTCGCGAGTGATTTCTTCCGGCCCGAGCTTCGTGTCGCGCGCGGCCACTTCAAATTCGTCAATGTGAATCGAAGTGAAAATGTCTTCCTTCACGATGCGTTCAGAAATAAGAATCGCGTCCTCGAAGTTGTAACCGTTCCACGGCATGAACGCGACGAGCACGTTGCGGCCCAGCGCAAGCTCGGCATTGTCCGTGCAAGGGCCATCGGCGATGACCTGCCCTTTTTTCACATGCTCACCTTTGTGGACGAGAATTTTTTGATTGATGCACGTCGCAGCATTCGAGCGCATGAATTTGCGGATCGGATAAACGTAAACGCCTTTTTCGGGATCGTGCTTAATTTTCTTTTTCGATTCCGGCAATTTTCCGTCTTCGGTGATGATGACGGTGTCGCCGCTGACCGACGCGACTTTTCCGCTTTCTTCCGCAACGGCCACAGCACGCGAATCGCGTGCGACGCGATCTTCAAGCGCAGTTGCCACGAGTGGCGCTTCGGTGACGAGCAACGGAACGGCCTGGCGTTGCATGTTTGAACCCATCAACGCGCGGTTCGCGTCGTCGTGTTCAAGGAACGGAATCAAGCTTGCCGCAATTGAAACCAATTGCTTCGGCGAAATGTCCATGTAATCCACGCGAGCCGGTTCAATGTCAACGAATTCTCCGCGTGCGCGGCAAACGACGCGTTCGGTCGTGAAATGTCCGCGACCATCAATCGGCGAGTTCGCCTGCGCGACAATATATTGTTCCTCGCGGTCAGCCGTGAGAAAATCAATATCTTCTGTCACGCGACCGTCTTTGACTTTGCGATACGGCGTTTCGAGAAAACCAAATTCGTTGATGCGCGCAAATGTCGCGAGCGACGCAATCAAACCAATGTTCGGACCTTCCGGCGTTTCAATCGGACAAATGCGTCCGTAGTGCGATGGATGAACGTCGCGGACTTCAAAGCCCGCGCGGTCGCGGCTCAAACCCCCTGGCCCAAGCGCCGACAAGCGGCGTTTGTGCGTGAGTTCCGCGAGCGGATTGATTTGATCCATGAACTGCGACAATTGCGAGCGGCCAAAGAAATCGCGGATGACCGCCGAAAGCGCTTTCGGATTGATCAATTTCTGCGGCATCATCGCTTCGACACTTTGATCGAACAACGTCATGCGTTCCTTGACCAGGCGTTCGGTGCGCGCCAGACCGACACGGCACTGGTTGGCGAGCAATTCGCCGACCGTGCGGATGCGACGACTGCCGAGATGGTCAATGTCGTCCACGCTGCCCTCGCCTTTTTTGAGGCGGAGCAGATATTTCGTGGCGGCAACGAGATCTTCCTTCATCAGGATGCGGGATTCCTGCTTGTCCTTGAGCCCGAGCTTCTGGTTGATCTTGTAACGACCAACGCGGCCCAAATCGTAACGCTTCGGATCGAAGAACAAACGTTTGAGCAAGGCACGGGCGTTCGCGGCCGTCGGCGGATCTCCAGGGC
>DASQOZ010000024.1:0-23291 GCA_035644195.1 Candidatus Methylomirabilota bacterium
ATCAATTGCATCAGCGCGACGAACCGGAATTTTCCCGGCCGCATGGGCGACAAGGAATCGAAAGTGTTCCTCGCCTCGCCGATGACCGTGGCCGCGAGCGCGATCGCCGGAAAGATTGTTGACCCGCGCGAGTATTTGGGAAATTAAAGTGCATGAGAGTTTTGAAGAAGCTTGGTTTTGAATACGCCGCCGATTACACAAATACCAAAGGAAAGTCAGGATGTGAAAAACTCCATCTAAAGTGGAAAGGAAAGAATCTAAAGTCCGGCGACAAAGTTTATTGTTTCGTTGTTGCCGAAAAAATTTGTTATGTCGGCGAAACAACCCGAAAAGCGCGAATGTTTCAATACCACAACAACACAGTAATGAAAAAAGTTCGCGATGAATTGTTAAAGAAAATTCGTAAAGGAAAAAAAGTCCAAGTCTGGGTTTGCACTGATTTTTCAAAAGCTCAAAGAACATTGTTGAAAAAAACATTCACAATCGGGCGACTCGGATTGGAAGCCTTACTAATTGATAATTTCAAACGGACTTGGAATCTCAAAAGATGAAAACTATTTCCAAGCGAAATAATTTTCACTTCCCCATCTCCGCTCCCGGCAGATAAACCGTGAACGTCGTGCCCGCGCCGACTTGTGTGCGGACGTGCAGCGCGCCGTTGCCCTCCTTGACCAGTCGCTGGACGATGTTGAGTCCAAGTCCCGTTCCCTGCCGCGGGCCTTTGGTCGTGAAGTAAGGCTGGAAAATTTTCGGCAGCACTTCCGGCTGAATGCCGGGGCCATTGTCTTGCACGGAAAATTTCACGAGCGGCGCGGTGTTGTCCAGGCCCTCGATGTTCATCAGCCGGTCGTTCGGGCCGTCCTTGAACTTCGTCAAATCCAGCGGCGCGTGCAGGACTTCGCCCTGGATTTCGACGCGATGCGGCAGCGGCGCGCACTGAAATGCGTTCACGGCGAGATTCAACAAAATTTGAATCAAATCCGTGCCGTTGATTTTGACGCCGGCGTCTTCGGCCAACGGCCTGACGCCAAATTCGTTTTCCGTCAAACTCGGATGAACGCGGATGAGTTGATCCAAATCATGCAGCAATTGATTCACGCTGACGCGCGGAGCGGTTGCTTCATCCGCGTGACGCCGCAAAAATCCGAGATAGCGGCGGGAAATTTCGATGCAATTGCCCACCTGCCGCGCGATGATGCGCAGGCGGTCCTTGATAAATTCCAAATCTTCCAATTCCAATCGCGTCGAGCGTCCCAGGCGCTGGTTGAGCACTTGCACGAAACCCGAAATGACCGTGAGCGGGCCGTTGATGTCGTGGATGATGCTCGCGTAAATGTCGCCGCGCGTCTTGGCGATCTGCTCTTCGATGCGCTGGTTTTGCAATTCGTTCAAAAGCTCCTGGACTTTTTCCGCGCTGCTGTGGATTTCGCTTTCCAGCGTGCGCCGTTGCATCGCCTGCCCGACCGCCGCGCGAATCGTCGCGATGTCGAACGGCTTGTTGATGTAGTCGCACGCGCGCAGCCGGAGCGCCTGCCGGATGGTGTCCGTCGTCTCAAACGCCGTCATCATGATGGCCTCGATGTTCGGGTTCACATATTTGATGCGCTCCAGAACTTCGATGCCGGACATTCCCGCCATGCGGATGTCCAAAACCGCCACGTCAATTTCATGTTTCTGGACGAGTTCAATCGCCGACGGACCATCCTCGGCCATGAGCAAATCGTAATCGTCCTTGAAAATCACCCGCATTGACAGGCGCGGCCCCTCCTCATCATCCACGACCAGCAACGTTCCGCGACGTCGCGGCGCCGGAGTCGCCTCGATGATGTCGGTCAGGGCAGTGGTTGCCGCCGCCAATGGATCAGAATCAGCCGTAAAAGCCATGTTCAAAAAATCAGTGAATCAACTTCATCCACTCTAACGCAATCGCCTTCCGCCTCAAGAACAAAGCACGTCACGTTTCGCCAGCCGCGAAAGGAGCAGTTCCAATGCCTGACGCGCGGTGACGTCCTTGAATTTTTCGCGGCTGAAACGATTTAACTTTCGCTCGATCACCGTTTCAAAATTTCCGGCCAGCGCAATAAAAACTGTCCCCACAGGTTTGCCTTTCGTTCCGCCGCCTGGCCCGGCAATTCCAGTCACTGCAATCGCAAAATCCGTGCCAAAATTTTTTCGCGCGCCTTCTGCCATTTCACGGGCAACTTCTTTGCTCACCGCGCCGAATTTTTTCAATGTGACGGAACGAACGCCGAGAAATTTTTGTTTGGATTCGTTGCTGTAACAAACAATTCCGCCGGAAAAAACTTTTGACGCGCCCGGAACATTTGTGATTTTGTTCGCGATGCAGCCGCCCGTGCAGGATTCAGCCGCGGCCAGAATCAATTTTCGTTCAGTCAAAAAACGCACAATGCTGATTTCCAACGTGTCACTCGTCACTTGCCACCTGCCGTTTTTGGCTTGGGTTTGCGGATTTCAACATTGAATGTTCCCGCGACGTAACTTTTCATTTCGTCCGGCGCGCAGAAATAAATTTTTCCCGGCATCCGGTTGTTCGCCAGCGTGCCAAATTGCAACCGCATCGCGTAAGCGCCGTCAAAACCTTGCCGCGCGTCCAGTTCGGCGTCCTTCCAGCGCAACGTGACGTGCGCCGCCATCAGCGCGTTGGTGGTGACGTTGATGGATTTTTCAGCCAGCGCCTCCGGCTGCGCGCCGCCAAAATTGATTTGCAAGCCGAAATCCGCCGGTCCGCTGCGTCCCTCCCGCAATGTCAGCGTGCCGTTCTGCAAAAATGCGCGCTCAACGATGAAATCTTTTCCGTGAATCCGTCCCGCTGCCGTTGAATCAGGAAGATTGGTCATCACCGCGAGATTCAGCATCCAGTTCGTGTCGTTCGCCACTGGCGCGATGATCGCGGGTTTGGGCGGGGTTGCCGGTTTGATTGCCTGCTCTTTTCCAGATGCGTTCGCAACCTGATTAGTTTCCGTTCCGGTGGATTTGAAAATTTTCCCTCGAAAAACAAACACTGCCGCGACCGCCATGCCAATCAAAACCAGCAAAACCAAGGCGACCGCGAGCGAAGATTTTTTTTCGAGAACGGAACTTGAACCTGCTTCGGGAATTGTTGGAACCGGCCGCTCGCCCTTTTTCGTGCCAGTGATGATGAATTTCTGCCCGTCCGTCGAAGGCGCTTGCGGCACGGTGATCTTCTGGAAGCACGTCGGGCATTCCATCTGCGCGCCCGCCTGCGACGAATCGCAACTGATGTGCTGGCCGCACACCGGACACGCATATTTGAATTCACTCATGGCTTCCGCAAAAACATTTCATATCCGCGCGCAATCGGCAACGCCGATTTTAATCCTCCTCGTTCTCATCGTCATCCTCATCCTCAATTATTTTCGACCGCGAGGACGAGGATGACGATGAGGATGAGAAAGATAAAATGCCTTTGCGTCCTTGCGTCTTTGCGTTAAAAACAAGTCGCCTATGAATAAAAAAACTCCCGTTTCCCGCAGCGGACGTTTCGCGCACGAAGTCAGTGCCGACGTCGCGCAATTCACCGAATCCATTTCCTTCGACTGGCGGCTCTGGCGGCACGACATCCTCGGCTCGATGGCGCACGCCGAAATGCTTCACAAAATCGGCGTGCTGAAAAAAAATGAACTGATCGCCATCGTTCGCGGCTTGGATCAAATCGGCAAAGAAATCAAAGCTGGAAAATTCAAATGGAATTCCGCGCTCGAAGACGTTCACATGAACATCGAGGCCGAACTGACCAAGCGCGTTCCCGCTGGCGCGAAACTGCACACCGCCCGCTCGCGCAATGATCAAGTCGCGCTCGATGTGCGGATGTGGCTGCGCGATGAAATCACCTTGCTCCTCGGCGAGATTGCCAACCTGCAACGCGCCCTCGTTTCGTTCGGCGAAAAAAATTCCGACGTGCTGATTCCCGGCTACACGCACCTGCAACGCGCCCAGCCCGTCTATCTCGCGCATCATCTGCTCGCCTACGTCGAGATGCTCGAACGCGATTGCGAGCGCCTCTGGGACTGCCACTCGCGCGTGAACGTCTGCCCGCTCGGCAGCGGCGCGATCGCCGGTTCGACCTTGCCGCTGAAACGCGAACTCGTCGCGAAGCTTCTCAATTTCGTTGACGCCGATGGCAAAGTTCAATTGACGCAAAATTCCATGGACGCCGTGAGCGACCGCGATTTCACCGTCGAATTTTGCGCCGCCGGTGCGCTGCTGGCCGTGCATCTCTCGCGGCTCGCGGAGGACGTGATTCTCTGGGCCGGCGCGGAATTTAATTTCATCAAGATCGCCGATGCCTACACCACCGGCTCGTCGCTCATGCCGCAGAAAAAAAATCCCGACATCGCCGAACTCACGCGCGGCAAGACCGGCCGCGTCTTCGGCAACCTGATGTCGCTGCTCACGCTGCTGAAAGGATTGCCGATGACCTACAACCGCGATTTGCAGGAGGACAAGGAACGCCTCTTCGACACCGCCGACACCGTGCGCGCCTCGACGCGGATTTTTTCCGCGATGTTGCGCAATGTAAAAATCAATCGCGCCGCCTGCGCCGCCGCCGCGAGCGACCCGGCGTTGCTGGCAACCGACCTCGCGGATTATTTGGTGAAACGCGGAATGCCATTTCGCCAGGCACATCACGTCGTCGGCGTGGTCGTGGCGCTGGCGGAAAAAACTGGCAAGCCGCTGAACCGGCTCACGCTAACGGAACTGCAATCCGTGAACAATACCTTCGGCCGCGACGTGCTGGGCGTGTTCAATCTGAAAAAAGCGATGGCGAAACGAAACCTGACCGGCGCACCGGGAACCAAGGAAGTCGTGAAGCAACTGGCGCGCTGGCGGGAACAGCTTTCGTAAATTATACCATTGAACATTTCCAGTAACGCGTTACAAATGAGTTTGTGGATACGATGAAAGCCATCAGTCTTTTTTCCTCGGCAGGAATTGGTGATTTGGCGTTTCAAAAATTGCCAGTCGAGGTTTTGCTTTCGTGCGAACTGCTTGAAGACCGGCATCAAGTTTATTTTCACAATTTTCCAGATGCTTTTCCAGTCACTGGCGATATTTGGCAGCAAAAAGATTTAATCATCAAAAAGACAAAGGAACTTTTGAATGGCGAAAAGTTGGACATTCTCTTTGCCACGCCGCCTTGTCAGGGAATGTCAAAAAATGGTCGCGGAAAACTTTTGCAGGGCATTCGTGAAGGGAAAAAACCGTCGCTTGATTCTCGAAACCGGCTCATCATTCCAACTTTGGAAATCGCCCGTGCACTCAAGCCGCGTCTGGTTGTTTTTGAAAATGTGCCGGAGATGGAAAGCACATTGATTGAAGATTCAAACGGGAGGCTTGTTCCAATTTTGGAGCTTGTAGCTGAAATGCTAGGAAGCGAATACGCAGGCCGTGGTGAGATTGTCGAGTTTGCCGATTTTGGAATTCCACAACGAAGACAACGATTGATTACTATTTTTTCGCGCGAGCCACAGTTCAAAGAAAATCTTAAATTGCTTGGCTCTTTGCTGCCAGCCAGAACTCATTCACAAGCCGGGCCTGGAAAATTTAAGCGTTGGGTGACAGTGCGCGACGTGATTTCAAAACTTCCCGCCATTGATGCGAAGGATGTTTCTTCTGCGCGTGGCGAGCATCCGCTGCATTTTGTGCCGCTGCTTGATGCCGACAAATATTTTTGGGTCAGCAACACGCCAGCGGAAAGACAAGCCTTTGACAACCAATGCGTGGCGTGCGGGTTTCAGGAAAATCCAGATCATTTTGCGGCGCGCGACAAGAACGGAATCAACCGAGCATCCAAAGAAACACCGATTAGATGCCTGCGCTGCGGCGAATTATTGCCTCGTCCGTGGGTGCGCGAAGGAAGCGAAGTGCGTTTAATGAAAGGTTATACGAGTGCTTACAAACGCATGGCGTGGGATTTTCCAGCCAGCGCGCTGACGACTAATTTTGCCTATGCTTGCAGCGACAACAAAGTTCATCCGTCGCAGAACCGCGTGCTTTCAATTTACGAAGCCCTGCTGTTGCACACGATCACGGATTACAAATTTGAGTTCAAACGGAAGGATGAAAAATCCGTCGGCGCGGGATTGATTTATCATATCATCGGCGAAAGTATTCCGCCGAAAGGTCTTGAAATTATTTTTCGGCACTTGATTGATCTTCTAAACGTCAAAGCTGACGAGCCAACAGAAAACATGGAAGAAGAACTGCCGCTACTTTTCAGGTCGAAACTTGAGAGTGCGTATCAAACTGCATAGCCGCTTCACGGCTTATCAGGCTGCCTCGGTTGTGCAAGTTGAGAAAATTGATGTAACGGTCATCATCTAAAACCACAAGCCAGCCTTGATACATTATAGCGACGCCTTCTCTGGTCATAATTGAAACGCTAGTTGTGCGCCCGCCACCTTCTTGAGGCTTTACAACCTTTGCGGAGAAGATATTTCACTTCTTGCCCCCTTCGGAAAAAATGCATGAGGCAAATTCATGCGGCGTTATGCGAAGTCCTTTTGCAAGTGCCACGATGACATCCAAGCTGGGACTTTTTAACCCGCGTTCCAATTGGCTGATATAGGTTCGATGCAGGCCAGCCCGCTCGGCCAGTTCTTCTTGGCTAATTTCAGCTTTTGCTCTTGTTTCGCGGAGGATTTCGGCAAATCGCCGCCTATGAGTCATGTTTAATCTTACCAAGAGTTGCTAATTTCAATAAACAGACTAAAGTATTCAGCGATCCGGCGGCATAAAATCGTTTTGCGAATGTTGCTGCTGCGGACGAAAAGATTTGCTCTCGAACGATGTCCGTCGCGCCAAAAGAATTGCCGACAAAATTAACAAGATTTGAAACTCGAACTGGCGGCGCAAATTGAATTCTAAAAATTTTCCTGTCTTAAACGCCAATTGCCTTACTTCACCATCAGCAATCCGGGCAGCGCCATCGAAAGTTGGGCGTGGATGTCGCCGCTGAACTTCGCCTCGCTGACAAAATTGTTCGTACAAGTGACGTCGTTGACGCGAAATGCAATGCCGCCGCATTGGTCGGCAATGAATTTGTTGAATGAATTGTTTGTGCAGTCGCTGCGGGACCGTCCGGCGCGGGTCTGCCCGATGTTTTCGGCCATGAACACTCCAAAATGACGGCTGTTGCGGATGGAAATATTTTCAAATTGATTGTCACTGCTCGCGCGCATGAAGATTCCCAGATCATTGGCCGCCAGGACCGCATTGCTGATGACATTGTGATTGAACGCGAGGTCGAGTGAAATGCCCGCGCCGGGGTTGTCGTGAAGGTTTAATTCTTCAAACAAGCAGTCTTCCGTCTGATAACACGCCAGGCCGTCGAATTGATTGTCAAAGGAAGAGAAATTCCGCACGGTCAAGCGGCGCACGCCGCGCGTTGTGACCAGTCCGCCGGAACGGCAGTGCGCGCAGGTTATGTTTTCCACGATTGAATTGCTCACGCCCTGCACTTGAATTCCGTTGTTGCGGATTTCCGAGCCTTCGCCCCGGAGCCGCCAGAGTTCGCGCTGTTGTTTGGAGCGATTTCCGTCAATGAACAGATCGCCGACGCGCGCATCCACGACGATTTGTTTGGGGCTGTTGACCGGCACGCCCAAAATGACCACGGGGCAATTCGCGCCGTCAGCCAGATGAAGTATCGTTTCCGCGCCCGCGCCGCGCAACGCCTGATGATCGCGTCGCAACACGATCGGCTGATGGATTTCAAAATTTCCCGCCGGCAAAATCACCGCGCCTCCGCTTTCGGGCAGGGAATCCAGCGCATTTTGAATGTCAATGCCCGTCGCGCCGGGTGACACAAGGACACTGGCTGGCTCGGCGGACAAGATGGTGTTGGAAATGTAAAACGCTGCAAAAACAATTGAAAATACAACATTTTTTGCAACTGCCTGCCTGCACTTCGGGCTTAAAATCATTTTCTAAAAAATAAAAACCTGTGAAAACTTCCCTGCTTTCCCTGTTTCTTATATCGCACGTTTCCAAAAAATTTCCAGAAATAATTTCAGTTTTCTGGATTTTTTTTGGGCCATGCGCCCAATAATTGTAGATCACCGGGTTTTCGTTTCCGATTTCCCAAAAATGCCAAAGCAGTTATGCTGCGCCTGAAATTTATGCCGCAACCGAAAACTGCCAAATCCGCCACGCCTGCCGAACTCGGCTATTCCATGCCCGCCGAATGGGAAAAACACGAGGCGACGTGGCTCGGCTGGCCGCACAACGCCAGCGACTGGCCGGGAAAATTTGAAAACATTCCGTGGGTTTATGGCGAAATGGCAAGGAAAATTTCCGCCGGCGAAAAGATTTGCCTGCTCGTCCGGCACAAAGCCGATGAAAATTTTGCGCGGCGCGTTTTCAAACACGTCGGCATGGATTTGCGGAAAATAAAATTTGTCACACATCCGACGAATCGCGGCTGGACGCGCGACACCGGGCCGATATTTGTGAAACGTTCTGTAGTGGCGCTCTATGAGCGACGAACCTCGGCGGTCACAGACCGCCGCTACAATTCTGAAACCGCCATCGTTCATTGCCACTTCAACGGCTGGGCTAAATATGACAACTGGCGCAAAGACACCAAAGTTCCTGAAACCGCTGCAAAGCTGCTCGGCAAAAAGCTATTTCATGCCAAATGGAACGGTAAACCATTTGTCATCGAAGGCGGCGGCATCGAGTTAAACGGACGGGGAACTTTAATTTCTACCGAACAATGCTATCTCGACCCGAAAATTCAAGTTCGTAATCCCGGCCTCGGCAAAAATGAGATTGAGACGACGCTGAAGAATTATCTCGGTGTCAAAAATATCTTCTGGCTCGCCAAAGGACCAAAAGGCGACGACACACACGGACACATTGACGACATTTGCCGGTTCGTGAACGCCAAGACGCTCGTGCTCGTCCGCGAAAAAAATCCGCGCGACGAAAATTACAAACCGCTCGCGGAAAATTGGGAACGCATCAAGGATTTGCGGCTCGAAGACGGCGGCAAGGCGGAAGTCGTGGAGTTGCCGATGCCGTCGCCGCTGTATTTTGACGGTGTGCGATTGCCCGCGAGCTACGCGAATTTTTACATTTGCAACGCCGCCGTCATCGTCCCGACGTTCAACGATCCGAACGACCGCGTCGCGCTCGGCGTTTTGGGCGAACTATTCCGCGACCGTCCCGTCGTCGGCATCCACGCGGTGGATTTGGTCTGGGGCTTCGGCTCGCTGCATTGCCTCACGCAGCAGCAGCCGGTGTGAAAATTATTTTGCCGCGTCAGGTGCAGATTTCACCGTGCCGGAAAAATCCGATTCGTTGGCAAACTTCTCCAAAGTTTTCAAATCCTGCGGGCCTAGGACGGCTTCTTGGATCACGCCGTTTCGGTCAATCGTCATCGTCACCGGAATTGTGATGATGTCTTGATATGGCGACGGCACGTTTTGCAAAACCGCGAGCGCATAATTGATGCCGCACCGCTGCGCGAAAGTTTTCTGCGTCGCCGCATCATCTGTGCTCAAGCCGATGATAACGACGTTTGTCGGCGAAGTTTCCGCGCGCAACTTGATGAAGTTCGGCAATTCCACCTGACACGGCACGCACCACGTCGCCCAGAAATTGAGAATGACCCGCTTGCCTTTCAAATCGGCAAGATGAATCGTCTGGCCATCAATCGTCGTGACAGAAAAATCCGGCGCGCGAATGCCTTGCCATGTCAGCAACATTCTTTGCTCCTCATCCATCGGCGGCGCGGAGAAATAATAAAACGCTTCGAACGCGAGCAGAGCGATTGCGACTGCGAGTAACGCCACGGCAAAGCGAAGTTTTCGCGCAGCGGAAGTTTTTGTTTCGTCAGTCACAAATTACTTTGCGACAGATTGTTTCACCGCTTCGACACAGCGACCACAAATGGTCGGATGTTCGGCATTCAGGCCGATGTCCGTTTCCCAATGCCAGCAACGCTCGCACTTTTGACGGTCTGAATCTACTCGACTGAAACCAAATTGAATTCCAGCTTTTCCGCGCTCGCCTCCAATCGAAATAACAAAGTCTGACACGCCAAGCCATTCTTTGAAATCGTTTTGCCATTTAATAATTGGAGCGAGCGAATCTTCATCACCCATTGCAGTTACTTTCGCTTCAAGTGCTTTGCCAATGAGCTTATTTTGACGAAGTGCTTCAAGGCCGGGCAACACAGTAGGTCGAATTTTCAAAAGAAATTGCCATTCTGAAATTTCGTTCGGTTCAATTTTTACAGTGCGCGGCTGCCAATTCGACTCGTGGACGGAATTCACATTTTTCCCCGGCACAAATTCCCACGCTTCGTCCGCCGTGAAGGCGAGGATGGGCGCGAGCATCTGGCACAGACCGGTCACGAGCCGGTGCAGCGCGGTCTGCGTGGAACGGCGGCGAGGCGAATTCGCGGCGTCGGTGTAGAGCCGGTCTTTGATGATGTCGTGATAGACGGACGAGAGTTCCACGGCGATGAACTGGCTGAGCTTTTGATAGACGACGTGGAATTCGTATTGGTCGTAGGCGGCGAGGACTTCGGCTTCGAGCTTCGCGAATTCGCCAAGCACCCAACGATCAAGTCCGGTCAAATCATTGTCCGCCACGATGTGGCTCGCCGGATCGAAATCGTAAAGGTTCGAGAGCTGGTAGCGCAGCGCGTTGCGGATGCCGCGATAGGTCTCGCCGACCTTGTTGATGCGCTCCTCGCTCACGACGATGTCGCTGCGGTAATCCTGCGACGTGACCCACAGCCGCACGACGTCCGCGCCGTATTTTTTGACGTAGGCTTCGGCGGTCTGCGGTTTTTCGTAAGCGCCCTGCTTGCTCTTGGAAATCTTTTCGCGGTCGGCGTCCACCATGAAGCCATGCGTGAGAACGGTCTTGAACGGCGCCGCGCCGTTGCCCGCGAGCGAAAGCAGCAGTGAGGATTGAAACCAGCCGCGATGCTGGTCGCTGCCTTCCAAATAGACATCGGCTTGCCAACGTCGCGGGTCTTTTTCGCCGAATTCAAGATGCTGCAATTCCTTTCGCCGCTGCAAAACCGATTTTGATGACGAGCCGGAATCAATCCACACATCGAGCGTGTCGTTGGATTTTGAAACAGCTTCTGTGCCTTTCCAATCTTTTGGCTTAACAAGCAACCAAAGTTCGCTGGCAGATTTCTCGAACCAAATGTTTGAGCCGTGTTTTTCAATTAAATCTGCCGTGTTGCGGACGATTTGCGCGTCGAGCATTGGTTCGCCTTTCGCATCATAAAATGCCGGAATCGGCACGCCCCAAGTTCGCTGGCGCGAAATGCACCAGTCGGGGCGCGATTGCACCGCGCCTTTGATGCGGTTGACGCCCCAGTCGGGAATCCACTTCACGCGGTCAATTTCAGTGAGCGCGGCGGCGCGGAATGTTTTGGAGTGCGCGGACACGTCCGCGCTTTGTTCGACGCGACATGTCGCGTCGTGGGAAAGCGGCGACATATCGCCGCACTCCAAATCTATTTTGATGAACCACTGGTCCATCGCGCGGAAAATGATCGGCGTCTTGCTGCGCCAGCAATGCGGATAGCTGTGATGATAATTTTCCTGATGCAACAGCGCGTGGCGGACACGGAGTTCGTGCAGCACGGCTTCGTTGGCGTCGCTCTTGCCGTGTTTTTCAAGAATGGATTTGCCGACCATCTCGGCGGGCATTTGCTGCTCGACGGGCAATTCGTTGGAGTAGGCAAACTTTCCATCATCATCCACCGGCGAATAAATCGGCAGACCGTTTTGGCGTCCAAGATTGTAGTCGTCCAGACCATGACCGGGCGCGATGTGAACGAAACCCGTGCCGGTGTCGCTCGTGACAAATTCGGCAGGAAATAATTTTCCGGTGCGATCACAGAAAGGATGTTGATATTGTAATTTCGCTAAATCATCAATGTTGACAGGCTTTTCTTCGTAACCGCTCCATCCGCACTTTTCCGCAACGGCAGACACAAGCCCGCGAAATAAAATAAAATTTTCTTCGCCGACTTTGGCTTGGATGTATTGAAGTTTTTCGTTGAAAGCAACGGCAAGATTTGCCGGAAGCGTCCACGGCGTTGTTGTCCAGATGACGATGAAAGTTTTTTCGCGACCGACGACAGGGAATTTTACATACACGCTCTGGCTGACGTGATCGTGATATTCAACCTCGGCTTCCGCGAGCGCGGTGCGGCAAGGAATGCTCCAATAAACCGGCTTCTTGCCGCGATAAACAAAACCTTTCGCAACGATGTCGGCAAACAAGCGAAGTTCGTCAGCTTCATATTCCTTGTTGAGCGTAAGATACGGATTTTCCCAATCGCCAAGCACACCGAGGCGTTTGAATTGCTCGCGCTGGAGATCAATATATTTGTGTGCGTAAGCTTCGCAGGCTTTGCGGATGGTGACGGCATCGGCAGACGTGTCGCCAGCTTTCCGCATTTCTTGGGAGACTTTGAACTCAATGGGCAAGCCATGGCAATCCCAGCCGGGAATGTAGGGCGCGCTTTTGCCGCGCAGAGTTTTATATTTGACGATGATGTCCTTGAGAATTTTATTCAGCGCCGTGCCGATGTGGACATCCCCGTTGGCAAAAGGCGGGCCGTCGTGCAGAACGAATTTTTCAGCATCCTTTCGCGTGTCTTGAATCTTCGCATAAAGTTCCGCCGCTTCCCATTTTTTCAACCGTTCCGGCTCGCGCGAAATCAAATCGGCTTTCATGGGAAAGCCGGTGCGCGGCAGGTTGAGCGTGTTTTTGTAATCCGTTGCCATTTTTAGGAACCCAAACGGTAACAGCGGAAAAAAGCAGTGTCAACGAAGCCACATGGGGTTTTGATTTAATCGCCGGAATTAAAAAGAAAAAACCGGACCAGTCAGTCAGGAGATGACCGAAAGGCCCGGGGAATTTGAATGAGTAACAACGTGGGATCACGGAGAACTCCAATTCGCGCCTGTTACGGGACGCAAATCGAAAACTTAAAATTAACAAAGATCAAAAATTCAAATCGTGCAACCCACCTCCATTCAGCGTTGCAACTATGGACAGTTAATCACGACTTCTTATTTTTGTCAAAGCATTTTACAAAGTATAAGTTTAACTATTTAATCAGACTTATCCAATTAGAAGCTGCAAACAGGGTGTTGATTGTTTTGCTTTCAGAAATCATGCTGAAAATTTTCACGGCAAGATTCCTGTTTACAGACTCGCTTTGGGTGTTAGTATCTCCGACGCCTGACCGAAGAATATTTTGATTTGCGGGAAGGAGCGAAAAACATTTTACGCTGATCCGAAAAGGCCTGTGAACAACTTGTGAATAAGAGTTAATATGTTGTCCTAGGAACGGAGCGCCGGTTTGGATAAAACATTCGCGTTACCAGAAGGCGTTCGGAATTTTTTAATATAAATAATCAATCTGATGCGAATTGCGGAATAGTTTTTGATTTAAGGCATTGAAAATGAGTTGGTTGCATCGGAGAAGAGCGAAATATCGTTGGCTTTTAGAGCAAAAAGAATCGTGTTTTATTTGAAAGTTGCTCCTTGCCACGGTGAACGCGCAGAAAAATTGAAGTTTTAATCTGTTTTTTGGGACAGTGAATAAAACGCTTGGAAAATAAGCCTTTAACGGAATAAACATGCAGCTTTCGGCAGAAAAAATTTGGAATTTGGCGCAGGAGCAACTTCGCTCCAAACTCGGCAAGGACACCTTCAGCATGTGGTTCGCGCCGTTGCGCGCGTGCTCGATGGACAGCAATCACGTCACGCTCGAGGCTCCGAATGAATTCAGCGAAGTCTGGCTCAAGGACAATTACATCAGCCTTTTGCAAGACGCTTTTGCCATCGTCGCAGGCAAACATTTGCAGGTGAAATTCAAAATTGCAGCGGGCGGCGCGACGGTCGCTCCGGCGGTGACTCCTGTTTCAACTCCGGCAAAGGCAAAATCAGCCGAATCTCACGAGCGCGCGAGCAGCGAACTGCATTTCAATCCAAAAAATACTTTCGATTCCTTCGTCGTCGGCAACAACAACAATTTCGCCCACGCAGCCGCGCTGGCAGTCGCACAAGCTCCGGGGAAATCTTACAATCCGCTTTTTCTTTACGGCGGCGTCGGTTTGGGCAAGACGCATTTGCTTCACGCCATCGGCCAGCACGTCAGTGCCAACAAAAAAGGCGCGCGCGTTGCTTATGTTTCGTCCGAAAAATTTACGAACGAATACATTGACGCGATCCAGAACAACAAACTCGTCACGTTTCGCAAAAAATACCGCCAGACGGATGTGCTGTTGATTGACGACATCCAATTTCTTGCCGGCAAAGAACGCATTCAGGAGGAATTTTTTCACACGTTCAACGCGTTGCACGAATCGCACAAGCAAATCGTCCTGACCTGCGACCGTCCGGCAAGTGAGATTCAAAATCTCGAACATCGTCTCGTCTCGCGCTTTGAGTGGGGTTTGGTCACCGATTTGCAGCCGCCGGGCATCGAAATGCGCCTCGCCATTTTGCAGAAAAAAGCGCAGATCATGAACGTCACGCTGCCGGAGGACGTTATGAATTTTCTGGCGAACCGGATTCGCACCAACGTCCGTCGTCTCGAAGGCGCGCTCATCCGCGTGGCGTCTTATGCTTCCTTGACCGGAAAAAAATTGAGCATCGAAGTCGTTGAAAATTTGCTGCGCGAAATTTTGCACGAAGAAGGCCGGTTGACCATCAGCATTGAAGTCATCCAGAAAAAAGTCGCCGAACATTTTGACATTCGTCTTGCCGACATGACCAGCAAACGTCGCCCGGAAAATATCGCGTTTCCGCGCCAGATCGCCATGTATCTTTCGCGCCAGATGACCGAAAGTTCATTGAGCACCATTGGCGAAGCCTACGGCGGACGCGACCATGGCACGGTTCTGCACGCCTGCCGCCTTGTCAAAGACCGCATGGAAGTGGATTCCAACGTCCGTCAGGTCGTTCACTATCTGGAAAAGCAATTGACGCGTTGATTCCGCGCTCGACACTTGTCCCTCAACTTTCGAAACTTCATTCATGGCAGTGATTGAAGTCAACGGCTTAACCAAAGCCTTTCGCACCTACAAAAAACAGCCGGGATTTTCCGGCGCGGTCAAAGGACTTTTCCATCGGCAATACGAACAAACTGTTGCCGTCAACGAAGTCAGTTTCAAAATTGAACCCGGCGAACTCGTCGGCTTTCTTGGCCCGAACGGCGCGGGCAAAACCACCACACTTAAAATGCTCGCCGGTTTGCTTTATCCGACGAACGGCTCGGCGAAAGTTCTCGGCTACACACCGTGGGAACGTGACGACGGCTATCGCCGCCAGTTTGCGCTCGTGCTCGGACAAAAAAATCAGCTCTGGTGGGATTTGCCCGCGCGCGAATCGCTGGAATTGAACGCAAAAATTTATGGAATTCCGCAAGACCGATTTGAAAAAACTGTCGGCGAATTGACCGAATTGCTCAACGTCAAAGAAAAACTCAACGTCAGCGTCCGCGAACTTTCCCTCGGCGAACGCATGAAAATGGAACTCATCGCGTCGCTACTCCATCAGCCGAAAGTTTTGTTTCTCGACGAGCCGACCATCGGCCTTGATGTCATTTCGCAAAAGACTGTCCGCGAATTTATTCGTCGCCACAACGCCGAGCAGAAGACGACGATTCTGCTCACCAGTCATTACATGGCCGACATTCAGGCGTTGTGCGAACGCGTCATCATCATTGATCACGGAAAAATTTTCTTTGATGGCAAATTGAGCGAAATCGTGGATCGTTTCGCCGATTTCAAACTCATCACGATTCAATGCGAAAAGGCGAACGAATTATCGCCGGAGAAATTAAATCAATACGGCGAAGTCACCGAGAAAACCGCCGGCGCAATCACTTTCAAAGTCAAACGCGACCGCGTGATTTCTGTTTGTAAATCGTT
This sequence comes from Candidatus Methylomirabilota bacterium, assembly GCA_035644195.1. GTDB lineage: Bacteria > Verrucomicrobiota > Verrucomicrobiia > Limisphaerales > UBA11358 > UBA11358. Next base: position 15,969 of record DASQOZ010000024.1, read on the forward strand.
GCTCGACGATTTGTCCGTGACCGACATTGACATTCAGGAAGTGCCGATTGAAGACGTCATCCGGCAGATTTTTGCGCGGTGAATTTTTGTGGGACGAGAGCAAGCACCGGCTTAAAACCCTTTCAATCCAAGAACCAAAATAACCAGATCAATCACGAACAGCAGCACAATTGTGACTTCGAGAATCATCATCCAGCGATTCGTCTGGTCCTGCTTCAACAATTGATAAAGGTCGGCGAGCGTTTTGAGTTTGCCGTCAATGTTGCTGTGCCAGTCGGCAAGATGAAAGCGCGATGAAATTTTTTCGTAAATGCGCGCGAGATGCCAGTCGCCGAAAAATTTTGTCGTGTTTGACAATTCATCGTTGAAACGCGCCATATCAATCCGGATTTCTCGGAGTTCGCGCAAAATGTGCGTGCGCGAGCGCAGTGGTCGCGCGGCGAGATCGCGATACGAACGTTCAAGCGCATCGTCCAAAATGCGGTCGTAAGCTTCGAGTTCCGCGAGTTGCAGATTTGCCAATTCCATGACGTAAAGCGCTTCGTCAAAATCGCACGGCTCGTCAATCAGCAGCGCCGCGTCCCAACCAATCACAAGTAAATCATCCTCGTAGTAACTCAAATAGCGCGCGGTGGATTCGTCGGATTCCTGTTTCGAGAGCCGTTCGCTTTCAGTTTCCTGCGTGAGCAGCGCGGCGACCTGCCGACGATGCGATTGAAACCAATTTTCCGCGTTCACAGCCTCGCCATTTTTGTCGAGCACCGGCGCGGCGATGCAAAAAACGGTGTAAGCTTCTTCCTCCGGCAGTTGCGATTGCGGCCGGATGAAATGCGATTTCAATTCCTGCGCGATTTTTTCGGCGAGTTGCCGGACATCGTCGTGAAGCGAGCCGTCGCTGAATTGCAAATCGTGGAACGCGACGAGGTCTTCGATGTGGTCGAGTTCAAACGGCACGCGCACGGTGATGCTGATGGCGCCGACGGGCAAAAGTTTGACGGCGCGTTCGATGCGAATCGCGCCTTGCGGCCCGACGCGTTCCGTTGGCGGCAGACGAACCATCTGCGGCCGGTAAAAAAATAATTGCCGTGGCGCGCGTTTGTTTCCGTCAACGGAAAATTGTTCTACCGGCTGGCCAAGTAACGTCTGGATGGGTATGCGCTCGGTGTCGTAAGCCAGATCGAACGCGTAAATGTAAATGACTTCGCCGGTGTAACGCGCCGTTTTGCGCGTGGCAGATTTTATTTTTTCAGCGGCTGCTATCATACCGCTTGGAACTTAATCCACGAACGAAGAATTGTCGAAAGTGCTTGCGCACGGCCACCATTTATTCCGAACGGCGCGATTGCAATTGCCTTAATGCACGGTGCAGCGATTCAATTTCGCGTTCGTCGGTCAATTTTTGGCGCTCGGCAAGTTCGATGAGTTCCATCACTTCTTCCATTTGCGCCAGCGTTTGCTTGAGCGATTCGATGACGTCCGCAACTTCATCGGCAGCTTGTAGAAGAGGCGAACCGCTCGGCTTGGCAACGCGAGGCGCGTGGACAGGAGGCTGGAATTTTTGCCTCGACGGCACGGGACGCACCGGCGTCTCGCCCAAACGGATTGGCGGTTCAATTTGTTTTGCCGGCAATTCCGTTTCCGCCGGTTGATCGGAAATTGGAGCAGCAGGAGCGGGACGGCGGCGTCCGCGTCCACCGCGACGGCCACGGCGTCGCGCGCCGGAATGTTTCGGCATTTCCGGTGAATTTGATTCGGGCTGTTGTTCCTCGGCCATTTTTGAAATGAGAATCGTTCCGGCGGGCAAAAGCAATTGCGAATTGGAATTACTTTTTCACAAACAGCGCCAGCGACGCAGTAAATCCGTGCAAATAATTTTTTCCGCCGACGGGGCCAATCTCTCCATTGCCAAAAAATCCGGCGAGTCCGAGCGGTCCGAATTCCTTTTGCACCAATTCTGCGTCGTGATTCGCGCGGCCAAAAAGATTTTTACCACGACCGTTGCAGCAGCACAGGCAGCCGCCATAAATCGTCGAGTCGCCGATTTGTTTTTTCGTCCGCGAAAGCAATTCGCTCATGTCTTCGTTCGCAGCATCGGCGTCGCGCCGCTGAAATTGCATCGTTTGGCCGGGGCGTGGCAACGCGCCGACGGCCAGCACGCCGGAATTTGGATCGCCGCCGATCAAATTTCTCACGAGAAAATCGCCACGATGAAAATCTTCGAGATATTCGTTCACGACCAAACCGATGAGCAGGTTGCCGCGCGCTTTTTGCTGTTCAGCGGGCGGAAGCTTTTGAAATGTCTCAGCCAGCACCGAATACGCCGGACGATTTGCGATTTGCCGGATCAGATTTTGCTCGACGCGAGTGAGCGTCCACGTTTCGCCGATCGGCGTGCAGCCTTGCGAAATGACGCCGGACAATTTTACGTCGCCGCCGACGGCAATCGCCACGCCGCCATCCTCGAAAACTTCGCCATCCAAATAAATCTGCGTCGTCTGGTCGGAAAAAACGCCGCTCGCCAGCCCGCCAAAAACCGGCACCGACGAATACGATTCATTCCACGATCGCAGCCAGCTTTCCGAATCGAGATGAAACGGGTCAATGAATGTGAGCCAGCCGTTCGTGTGCTTTGCGTCCACGCCGCTTTCGACTTGCCAGTAAGCGCCGCCGCTCGACTCTTCAACCTGCTGCTGGGTGAAACGAAAACTTTTTAATTCCGCGCCGGGCAACGAGTAAAGCGCCAGAACAATTCCCGACGCCGCTTCAATTTCCTGGTTGTCGCAAACCAGCGATGTGCTCGAACAGCCGGCGAGCAGCGGAATCCGCGCGTGAACGCGCAAAATTTCCAGCGTCTGTTTTGCGTCCGCAAAAAAATCCGGCGACATGAAAACGAGGCCGAGCGAAACATCGCGCGCGGGCAATTGCGCGCGCAAATCCTCCGCCCATTTGCGAAGGCCGTCTTCGTCGAAGCCGCCTTGCCATTGTCCAGCGATGGAAAATTCGTTCCTCACAATCTTATTTTAACCATGCCACAACTTTTTCATGCGACCAAATGTTTTCGACCGGCTGGCGTTCGCGCGCGACGGCAAATTTCTTTCCGCTCACCAAAATCTCCGCCGCCAGCGGACGCGCGTTGTAGTTCGACGCCATCACCGAACCGTAGGCGCCCGCGCTCAACAACGCGAGATAATCGCCTTCGCCTGCTTTCGGCAACGGCCGGTCTTTGCAAAAATAATCGCCAGATTCGCAAATCGGACCGACAACATCGGATGAAATCGTCGCGCCGCCCTTTTTCGTCAGCGGAATAATTTCGTGATACGCGTCGTAAAATGCCGGACGGATCAAATCGTTCATCGCGGCGTCCACGATGACAAAATTTTTGCGTCCGGTTTTTTTCAGATATTCCACGCGCGCGACGAGAATGCCCGCGTTGCCGGAAATGAATCGTCCGGGTTCGAGCAAGATTTTCAGGCCAAGCGACTTGAGCAATGGCACGAGCCGGTCTGCGTATTTTTGCGGCGTCAAAATATTTTTAGCTGCGGATGTCTTCCACCAGTGTTCCGCGCCGCTCGCGAGCGCCGGTTCGTAAACGATTCCCAATCCGCCGCCGATGCTGAAAAATTCCAATTCGTATTGTTCGGCCAATTTTCGGACGAGCGGCAGCACTTTTTTTACGGCCTGCTCGAACGGCGCGGTCTCCGTGATTTGTGAGCCGATGTGCATTTGCAATCCGCGCAGCCGCAAATTTTTCAATTTATTTGCACGGGCATAAACGCCTTCAATTTTCTCGAAGGCGATTCCAAATTTGTTTTCATAAGTGCCGGTGGTGATTTTCGCGTGCGTTTTCGCGGCGACATTTGGGTTCACGCGCACGGCGACAGGCGCGATTTTTTTCAATCGCGCGGCAATTTTATTGATGCGCAGCAACTCCGGTTCGCTTTCGGCGTTAAACGAATAAACATTTTGCCGCAGCGCAAACTCAATTTCCGCTTCTGTTTTGCCCACGCCGGCGAAAACGCATTGGCGCGGATCGCCGCCTGCCGCGATGACGCGTCGCAGTTCGCCGCCGCTCACGATGTCGAAGCCCGCGCCGAGATTCGCGAGCGTTCGCAATACGGAGAGATTGGAATTGGATTTCATCGCGAAGCAGATCAAATGGTCGAGCGGCGCGAGCGCGCGGTCCAGTTTTTGAAAATGCTCCGTCAATGTGTGTTGCGAATAAACGTAAAGAGGTGTGCCGAATTTTTTCGCGAGCGTCTCTATGGCGACGCCTTCGCAAAATAATTTTTTTTCGACGTAACGAAAATCGTGCATGACAAATGAGTTTAAGGTTCAGAGTTCCAGATTCACAAACAAAAATTCGGCGAAGGTTCTGATTCTGCAATTACGCTACGATTTCAATGCTTCCGACACGCGCTGAATTTTAATCGCCTTGCCGCTGGCATCGTCAATTTCAATCACCACGCCGTGAAGCAGCACGCGATTTTTTGCCACTTCAAACCGTTGCGGCATTTGCGTGAGAAATTTTTTTAGCACAGGCTCGATTTCGCGGCCCAACACGCTTTCATGCGGCCCGGTGAAACCGGCATCCGTCAAATACGCCGTGCCGCCGGGAAAAATCTGCTCGTCCGCCGTTTGCACGTGCGTGTGCGTGCCGACGACCGCGCTGACCTGCCCATCCAGCATCCGCGCAAACGCAATTTTTTCCGAAGTCGCCTCGGCATGAAAATCCACAAAAATGATTTTGGCCTGTTCGCGAATTTTTTTCACTTCATCAAGCGCGTGAGTGAACGGATTTTCCAGCGGCGGCATGAACGTGCGGCCTTGAAAATTCAGCACGGCGATTTTTAATTTGGAATTTTTAAGTTCAAAAATTCCGCCGCCGCGTCCGGGAACGCCGGCGGGATAATTGAGCGGACGCAAAAATCTTTTTTCATTTTGCAGAAGCTCTAGCACTTCTTTTTGGTCCCACAAATGGTCGCCGCTGGTGATGACGTCCACGCCTGCCGAAAAAATTTCATCGGCGATTTTTGGCGTGATGCCGGAACCGCCCGCCGAATTTTCGCCGTTGGCGATGACGAAATCGAGCGCGTGCTGTTCGCGCAATTTCGGCAGAAGCATTTTGACCGCGTTGCGCCCGGGTTGGCCGACAATGTCGCCGATGAAAAGCAGTTTCACACCGAAAAATAAACCACGCAGGAGTCGAGGTGACGAGACTCAAATTAAAAATGAGACTCCTGACGTCGTCTCCTACAAGACAAAATTCACTGTCCGTTTCGCTAAAAAACCGTTATCCTGCGCGGCGAAAATGAACAACAAACTGCTATTGATTGATGACGAAGAAGACGTGAGGTATTCGTTCCAGCGGATTTTTGATTCGCCGGAAATTGAATTGGCTACTGCGTCATCAGGCGAAGAAGGTTTGAAAGTCATTCCAAAATTCAAACCCGACCTCGTGCTCATGGACGTGCGCATGGGCGGCATGAACGGCCTCGAAACGCTCCGCAAAATCCGCGCCAGCAATCCCAAGTTGCTCGTCATTTTGATGACCGCTTACGGCACGACGCAGACCGCCATCGAAGCGATGAAGCTGGGTGCGTATGATTATTTGCTCAAGCCGTTCGACGCGGTTAAAATCAAAGAACTCATCGGCAACGCGCTCAAGGCCGCGCGCGACATGAAACAAGTTGTGTCGTATCAGCCGTTGCTCGAATCAGAAGATTACGAACTCGGCATCGTCGGTCGCAGCGGCGCGATGCAGCAGGTTTTCAAATTGATTGGGCAAGTCGCTGCGAGCGATGCGACCGCTCTCGTCACTGGTGAAAGCGGCACGGGAAAAGAATTGGTCGCGCGCGCCATTTATCATCACAGCAATCGAAGTCAGCAGCCGTTTCTCGCTGTCAATTGCGCGGCGATTCCCGAGCAACTTTTGGAAAGCGAATTGTTCGGCCACGAACGCGGCGCATTCACCGGCGCGACGAACCAGCGCATCGGAAAATTCGAGCAATGCAACAAAGGCACGATTTTTCTCGACGAAATCGGTGACATGACGCCCGCGACGCAAACGAAAATTCTTCGCGTGTTGCAAAGCGGCACGTTCGAGCGCGTCGGCGGCAACCAGCCGATCAAAGTGGACGTGCGCGTCATCGCCGCGACGAACAAGCCGCTCGAAGCCGCCGTCGCCGCCAAACAATTCCGCGAGGATTTATTTTACCGCCTCAACGTCGTGCGCATTCCGATGCCGCCATTGCGCGAGCGCGCCGACGACGTTCCGCTGCTCGTGAATTATTTTCTCGAAAAAAATGCGCGCGAACAGCAACGCCCGCCCAAATCCGTCGCCGCCAGCGTCATCAAAACTTTGGAAAAATATCATTGGCCGGGCAACGTGCGCGAACTGGAGAATGCCATCCGCCGCGCGCACGTCATGGCCAAGAGCGATGCGATTTTGCTGGGCGATTTGCCGCCGGAAATTTCCGGCAAAGGCGCGGCGATTCCCGCCGCAGGAGTTACGGACGAAGTTGCGTCAAATGACGCCGCCGCTCTTGCGCGACAATTGTTTCAATGGGCCAGGCGCGAGCCGAAATTGAAAATTATTCCCGCCGTCGAGCGCGAACTGGTGATCCAAGCGCTCATCGAGACGAACGACAATCAGGTTCACGCCGCGAAACTGCTGGGCATCACGCGCGCGACGTTGCGCAAACGCATTGATAAATTCGGCATCCAACGCGAGTTGAACGTGAAGTGAAAAAATTGAGGCGCCGGTCGGCATTTCGCGCGACAAAAACGGGCTTCATGCTAAATTATTTTTCATGTTCAAATTGGTCGCGCCATACGAACCTGCCGGTGATCAGCCGCAAGCCATTGCAAAGCTGACCGATGGCATTATTTCCGGCGCGAAACATCAGACGCTGCTCGGCGTCACCGGTTCTGGAAAAACTTTCACCGTCGCGAACGTCATCCGCAACGTGGACAAGCCGACGCTCGTCATTTCGCACAACAAAACGCTGGCCGCGCAGCTTTACGCGGAGTTCAAAAGTTTTTTTCCGCACAACGCCGTCGAATACTTCGTCAGCTACTTCGATTATTACCAGCCGGAGGCCTACATCCCGCGCACCGACACGTTCATCGAAAAAGATTCCAGCCGCAACGAGGAGATCGAGCGCCTGCGCCTGTCCGCGATGAGTTCGCTGTTTTCGCGCCGCGACGTGATTGTCGTCGCGAGCGTTTCGTGCATTTACGGCATCGGCAGCAAGGAAGATTATGAGGAAATGATTATTCCGATGCGCGTCGGCAGCACAATTTCGCGCGAACAATTTTTATCGC
>DASQOZ010000025.1:0-10305 GCA_035644195.1 Candidatus Methylomirabilota bacterium
AGGCGAGCTTGCAGGAAGCGCAGACGGAATTGCGCGAACAGGAAGTCGCGATCGCGACGCGCGAAGGCGAATTCAACGCATTGCAAAATTCAAACCGTTTGCTGCACCAGAAAATTGACACGGTCGTTTTTGAAGTCCAAAGCCTCGCGGCGCAGGAACAGGAAGGTTTGCAGAAACGAAACGCGCTGACGGCGCAATTGGAAAAATTTGAAACGTCCGAGCGCGCCGCGCAGGAGCAGGTCGCGTTGCTGACGGCTGAATTGGAAAATTTGCGGCAGCAACGCGACACGGCGAACGCAGCGCTGACCGAAAGCAAGATCGCGCTCGCGTCGGACGAGCAGCTTGCGGCGTCGTTCCGCCAGCAGCAGCAATCGTTGGCGCAGCGCATCCGCGAACTCTCGCAGGTCATCGAGCAGCGCAAAGGCGAGTGTTCATCGTTCATTTCGCGCAAGGAGCAGGCGGAATCGGAAATTTTGGAATCGCGCGGCAAGATTGAAACCATCGCGCACGAACGCGAGCAGGTGAACGCGCAGGCGGCGGAATTGCTCGCGCAAAAAAATTCGCAGGAAACGGAAATTGCGTCGCGCGACGAAAGTTTGCGTTCGCAGCGCAGCCGTTTGACGGAATTGCAGAACCAGCGCGGCGGAATTGAAATCGAACTGGCGCAGAAAAATATGTCCGTTCAAAACCTGCGCGAAAAAATCCAGCAGAAATATCACGTCAATCTGGACGACATCCGCAGCGAGTGCATCACGATCACGTTCGCCGACGAAGGCGCGGCGAAAGTGGAAACGCTCACTCCCGAAGAAATGGAGAAAAGCGGCGTGGCGACGGATTGGAGCGCAGTAGCGCAGCAGATCGAGGCGTTGCAAAAGCGGCTGGACGAAATCGGCCCCGTGAATCTGGTCGCGATTGAGGAATACGAAGAAACCGAGCAGCGCCATCAATTTCTGACGACGCAGCACGACGATCTGGTCAACGCCAAGACGCAATTGCTCGAAGTCATCAACCGCATCAACACGCAGACGCGGCAGATGTTTTTGGAGACGTTCGAGAAAATCCGCGACAATTTCCGCGCGATGTTTGTGGACGTTTTCGGCGGCGGCAAGGCGGATTTGATTTTGTCGGACGAAAACGATGTTTTGGAAAGCGGCATTGATATTGTCGCGCGTCCGCCGGGAAAACAATTGCAGGGCATTTCGCTGTTGTCCGGCGGCGAGCAAACGATGGTCGCCGTGTCACTTTTATTTTCAATTTATCAGGTCAAGCCGAGTCCGTTCTGCGTGCTGGACGAACTGGATGCGCCGCTCGACGAGTCGAACATCAACCGTTTCGTGCGCGTGCTGCAACGCTTCATCGCGCAGTCGCAGTTCATCATCATCACGCACAATAAGCGCACCATCGGCATGGCGGACGTGCTTTACGGCGTGACGATGGAGGAACACGGCGTGAGCAAGATTGTCAGCGTGAAGTTCCACAAGTCGGATGAAACAACGACTGCCACTGCCAGCGCGCCATTGGTGAAAACCGACAGCACTTCTGAAACAGCGATGCCGAATTGAATGCGAGTTGGTGCCGGTGGTGAGACTCGAACTCACACGACGTTTTACGGTCCCAGGATTTTAAGTCCTGTGCGTCTGCCATTTCGCCACACCGGCAATCGCCGAAACGCTAATCTCAAAATTCAGCGAATGAAAGCGTGAATTTTTTTCCAGAACCGTTTAATTTTTTGCGATGCAGCAAACGACATTGACGCTTGGACATTCGCCCGACCCCGACGACGCCTTCATGTTTTACGCGCTCGCGAAGGATTTGATTCCCACGCACGGCTTCCGCTTTCAGCACATTTTGCAGGACATCCAGACGCTGAACGAACGCGCCACGCGCGGCGAACTCGACATCTCCGCCGTCAGCATCCACGCCTACGCTTACGTTTCAGACAAATACGCGCTCCTGCCCAGCGGCGCGAGCATGGGCGACGGTTATGGCCCGATGCTCGTGGCCAAACAAAAGTTTTCCCGTGACGACATCGCAAAGAAAAAAATCGCCGTGCCCGGCACGATGACCAGCGCATTTCTTGCGTTGCAACTCTGGCTCGGCAAAAGAGCGAAGGAATTCAGTTACATCGTGGTGCCATTTGATCAAATCTTTGCCGCCGTGAAAAATGGAACTGCCGAAATCGGTCTGATCATTCACGAAGGACAATTGACTTACCAAAACGAGGGATTGGTCGTCTGCGAAGATTTGGGGATTTGGTGGGGCGAACAAAATGACGGACTGCCCTTGCCGCTCGGCGGAAACGTCATCCACAAGAAATTCGATTTGGCCACGCGCCGAAAAATTTCCGACATCTTGACCGCAAGCATTCAATACAGTCTCGACCATCGCGCCGAGGCGGTGCAACACGCGTTGCAATACGCGCGCGACATGGGACGCGACCTCGCCGACAAATTCGTGGGCATGTATGTGAACCATTGGACGCTCGATTACGGCGAGCAGGGCAGGGAATCCATCCGGCGATTTCTCGGCCAGGCCTTCGAGTGCGGCCTCATTCCGCACCGGCAGGAATTGGAATTTGTCGTATGAAATTTTGATTTTGGGAATTCATTGTTCCGCGATAAACTCCGTCGAATGAATCGCATCGAGGAACGTTTCGCGCAATTACGGCGCGACGGCAAAAAAGGTTTCATCGTCTATATTGGCGCGGGCGACCCGAATCTCGCCGCCACGCGCGAACTCGCTTTGGCTTTCGACAAAGCAGGCGTGGATATTTTGGAACTCGGCGTGCCATTCAGCGACCCGCTCGCGGACGGACTGGTCAACCAACTCGCTGCGCAACGCGGTCTGGAATCTAAAACCACTCCGCCGAAACTTCTGGAAACTATTGCCACCATCCGCAAGAAATCTCAAATCCCAATTGTCCTCTACATTTACTTCAATCTCATCCATCGCATTGGCATGGAAAAATTCATTCGCGATGCGGCGAAGGCGGGCGTGGATGGTTTGCTCGCGCTCGATTTGCCGCCGGAAGAATCGGACAATTACGAGGCGCTGATGAGAAAATCCAGCCTTTGCCACATTTATCTCGTCGCGCCGACGACGCCGGACGACCGGATGAAATTCATCGTCAAGCGCGGCAGCGGATTTATTTATTACATCTCGCGCGAAGGCGTGACGGGAATGCAAAGCAAGGTCTCGTCGAACCTCGCGTCGCAAGTTGCCAAAATCCGCGCGCACACGAAATTGCCGGTGGCCGTCGGCTTTGGCGTTTCCAATCCGCAACAGGCGCAACTCGTCGCGCAAAACGCGGACGCCGTGGTCGTCGGCAGCGCGGTGGTGAATCAGATCGCAGAAAACGGAAAATCAAAAGAATTGGTCAAGCGCGTCGGCAAATTTGTCAAATCGCTGGCCGATGCGGTGAAAGGTATTTGAGTCACAGATGAAACACAGATTATTAATTTTTTTTTGGGGTGGACGATTGGGGTAAATGGCGTTTGAATTCTCCACGCAGAACTGAAGCCAACCATGATTGCGAAATGTCCATGCGAACATTGCGGGGTGAATATTGAATTTGCCACGGAAGAATTTTTATCTGGCAGCTCTGTGATTTGTCCGCAATGTGGCAAAGAAACGCCTATTTTTGTCAGTCCGGAGGCCAAGCCAGCATCCGATCCGCAACCGCAGGCCGAAATTTTACAGGTGATTAAGCAGCCAGATTATTATCTGGCTAAAGAATTACAATTAGGCGACGCAAATTATATTCTTTATCTCGCGCCAGGGGATGTCCGCCATTTGCAAGTTCGTAATTTCATCAAATACAAAGCTGACGATTGGATTGCATATTTCAAACAAATATCTCTGACTCCTAAAATTTCAGGGCCGTATGGCCGTGAAAGCGAAGGACTCGAAGCTGTCATTCCAGAAGGATTTTTTCCTGAAATTACTTGGGAAGATAAATTTAGAATTCTTCACAGCTTTGCAGTGCTATACCGCGATTATGGAGTTCCGTCTGCGGTTTATGAATACTTTCACAAGCTGATGAAACTGCAATCGTTAGAATTTGCTGAATGTATCAATTCGTGGGTCAAAGAGGCTTGGAATAATTATTTCATAGCTCAAAGCTATGCAGAATCAGATCAGTATTTGATTATGCAACGTGGAGATGTAACAACCGACCCGGAAACAGTTTGTTTCGCCGTCTTCAAAAAAACGCCTTTTGTTATTCAACGCTTCGAAGAATTACGCAAGGTGGAGGAAACAGAAAATACTGCTGAAAACTTGGAGCGGTTGCGCCGGAGCAGTTTTACGGTTTTCGTTTATTTGATGGAAGATTTACGGAATGGCCTTTTCAAAATTGGCCAAAGCCAAACCCCTGAAAAACGAGAAAAAACATTGCAGTCAGAAGTGCCGGAAACTTCCCTGCGTTTTTATATGCCGGCGCATGACGCCGCAGAACAAGAACTGCATGAAATGTTTTCAGGAAAGCGGGTTCGCGGAGAATGGTTCGAACTCACGCCGCGAGATATACTTTCTGTCATTGAATTCCTAAAGCAGAAAGGTGATTTAAGTCGTGCCTCTGCTGATTTCGATTGGCTCGGAAAAATTACTCTTGGAGTTTGAATCTGTGTTTCATCCGTGAAAATCTGTGGCTAAAAAATTATGAAAGTTAAACCTGACGCTAAAAACCGTTTCGTCATCATCATGGCAGGCGGGCGCGGCGAGGCTTTGACCGGCGGTTTGATTTCTGATAGGTTTCAGCCATGAGCAAGCAAGTGACAGTCGAAGTGCCTGATGAATCGCTTGAGGTTTTAGGCGAGGACGCGGCGAAGTTTGGCCGCGAAATGCTCGTGGCTGCGGTGCTGCGCTGGTTTGAAGAAGGCCGGCTCTCGCAAGGTCAGGCGTCGGAAATGCTCGGCCTGACGCGTGGGCATTTTTTTGATTTGCTTTACGAGCATCGCATCTCGCCGGTGCAGATGAGCGTTGAGGATTTGGAAAAGGATTTCCAACGTGGTTGAACGCTGGGTCATCAACGCTTCGCCGGTCATTCTGCTTGCGAAGGCGGAAGTCATCCAGTTCCTTCCAAAACTTTGCGACGAGCTTGTCATTCCCGCCGGTGTCGTGGGTGAAGTTCAAAACATTCACATCACTGACGCCGGGAAAAAATGGCTGGAAGCTGATGGGAAAAATTTTATTCGGGCTTGTCCGACAATTCATGCAGCGTTGGCAAAATGGCGCGGCGGCTCGGGCGAAGCGGAAGTCATTTCATGGGCATTGCTAAATCCGGGTTTTACGGCGGTTCTCGATGACCGTCGTGCGCGGACTTTGGCGGAGAAAAATAATGTTTCGGTTCTCGGCTCGTTGCGTGTCATTGTGATTGCAAAAGAACGCGGCTTGATTTCGAAAGCCAAACCCGCGCTGGAAAAATTACGCGGCGTCGGCGCTTATCTTTCCGACGAACTCATTGACCGTTCAATTGCATTGGCTGGCGAAAGTTAAAATTTTTATGAGCGCAAAAGTTAAACCCGACACTAAAAACCGTTTCGTCATCATCATGGCGGGCGGAAAGGGCGAACGGTTCTGGCCGTTGAGCCGCGAGAAAATGCCCAAGCAATTGCTCGCGCTGCTCGGCAAAAAATCGTTTTTGCAGGAAGCCGTTGAGCGCGTGCTGCCGCTTGTTCCGGCCAAAAATATTTTCGTCATCACCAACGAAGCGCAATTGCCGGAAGTCAAAAAACAGCTTCCGAAAATTCCGAAAGCGAATCTCATCGCCGAGCCGGTTGGCCGCGACACTTGCGCCGCCGTCACGCTTGGCGCGGCGTTGGTTGGTGCGCGTTCGACGATGGGCGTCATGGCGGTTTTGCCCGCCGACCACGTTATTCCCGACGCGAAAAAGTTTCAGCAGATTTTGTCGGACTCATTTGATCTGGTATCGCGCGGTCAGGCCATTATCACCGTCGGCATCAAATCGACCGAGCCGGCGACGGGTTACGGTTACATCCGCGTCGGAAACGAATTGCCGCCGGCGGAAGGCGCGAAGAAAACCAAGACGACCTTTTTCAAGGCCGAGCAATTTGTCGAGAAGCCGAATTTTGAGCGCGCGCTGGAATACGTCAACAGCGGGCAGTATCGCTGGAACGCGGGGATGTTTGTCTGGAGTTTCATCACGGTCACGAACGGCCTCGAAAAACATCAGCCGGAAATGTTCGCCGCGTGCCAGCGCTGGTTCAAGGTCGCGGCCAATCCCGCGAAGCTCGCGAAAATTCTCGCGAAGGATTATCCGGCGCTCAAACGCGTCTCGATTGATTACGCGCTGATGGAAAAGGCGCAAAATGTGATTTGCGCCGACGGTGATTTTGAATGGGACGACCTCGGCGCGTGGAACGCACTCGCTCGACATTTGAAAGCCGACGCGGAAGGCAATTGCGCCGTGGCGGATTTCATCCATGTGGACGCTGCGCGAAATATCATTTTCGATGCGCGGACAAAAAATAAAACGCCGATTGCCGTCGTCGGCTTGCGCGATTCGATTTTGGTGCAGACGGACGACGCGGTTTTGCTCGCGCACAAATCGCAGGCGCAGAAAGTGAAGGAGTTGGTCAGGAAATTGGGCGAGGATGCGAAGCTGAAGAAATTAATTTAATTCTTCGCCTGTCGCAATTTGCCCCGGCTGCAAAAAGGTTTTGATGAGTTCGCCTTCGCCGCAAACGGTCATGCCGGAGAATTTTTTGAACCATTTGTCGTCTGGCACTTCCGGTTCGGTGTCCAACCAGCGGGCGAAGAGAATAAGTTGCTCGTGTGAGATGTTTCGTTGACGCATCCGCGTCAAAAGATGTCGCAGCAAAGCTTCAGGAAGATCTTTCCGAAGTATTTTAGGCATGAGGTTCGTTGCCGTAAAATCCGCGCACGATTTCTTCTTTCAAACGGTCGGCTTCGGCAGGGTTTTTTGCATCAACCATCCGTTTGGCCAAAGCGCCCAGTTCTTCGCCCTTCAGCATCCGGTTTCCTGTCACATTTCGAGCAAATTGAATGACTCGACTTTGTTCAGGTTTTGGCAACCGTTTTATTTCTTCGATGATTTCGACCGCTGTCATACCCAAACCATATCTGACGTGAGATTCATTTTCAAGGCAGACATTTCTTGACCTTTTCATTCCACAAGGCATACTGTCCGGCTCGGTTTTATAAATTTATGCAGCACATTCGCAATATCGCCATCATCGCGCACGTTGACCACGGCAAGACCACGCTGGTGGATTGTCTCTTGAAACAATCCGGCACGTTTCGCGCCAACCAGCATGAGTCGCAGGAGGAGCGCCTGATGGATTCGATGGATTTGGAAAAGGAAAAGGGCATCACCATCCGCGCCAAAAACGCCGCGTTCAAATACAAAAACTTTCACATCAACATCGTGGACACGCCCGGCCACGCGGATTTCGGCGGCGAGGTCGAGCGCATTATGAACATGATTGACGGCGTGCTGCTCGTGGTGGATTCCGCCGAAGGCCCGCAGGCGCAGACGCGGTTTGTTTTGCGAAAGGCGCTCGAAGCGGGCGCAAAGCCGATCGTGGTCATCAACAAAATTGACCGCGAGAACGCAAATCCGAAAAAAGTTTTGGATCAAGTTTTCGAATTATTCATGTCCCTCAACGCGACGGATGAACAACTGGATTTTCCGTTCATCTACGCTTCGGCCAAGCAGGGCTATGCAAAGACGGAACTTGAACATGTCACCGGCACGATGGAGCCGTTGTTCGAGGCGATTACGAAGCACATCCCGCCGCCGCGCGCGAAGGCGGGCGACGGTTTTCAACTGCTCGTGGCGAACTTGGATTACAGCGATTATCTGGGCCGTATCGCATTCGGAAAAATTTACGAGGGAAAAGTGAAGCTCGGCGACGCGGCGATTTGCCGACACGGCCACGGAAAAATTTCCAAGGGCAAAATCACCGCGATTTTTCATTTCGAGGGAATGAAGCGAATCGAAGTGCAGGAAGCGCACGCGGGCGACATTGTCGGGCTTGCCGGTTTCGAGGATGTTTTCATCGGCGAAACGATTTGCGATTCGGAAGCGCGCCAGACGTTGCCGTATATCCCGATTGACCCGCCGACGATCCAGATGGAATTTGCCGTGAACGACGGGCCGCTTGCGGGACAGGACGGAAAATTAGTTACCGCGCGCCATATTTGGGACCGGCTGGTGAAGGAAATCCGCACGAACGTCGCGCTGCGAATCGCGCAGACGAGCGACCCGAAAATTTTTGCGGTGAGCGGTCGCGGCGAAATGCAGATCGCGATTCTCGTCGAGCAAATGCGGCGCGAAGGTTACGAAGTTTTGGTGTCGCGCCCCGAAGTGCTTTGGAAAAAAGGGCCGGACGGCGAATTGCTCGAACCGGTTGAAAAATTGTTTGTGGAAATTCCGAGCGAAAATCTTGGCACCATCATGGAAAATCTTTCTTCGCGCAAGGCGCAGATCACAAACATGAACCATGTCGGCAACCAGGTTTCCGTCGAGGCGCTCGTGCCGATGCGCGGGTTGATTGGTTTTGAAACGGATTTGGTCAACTCGACGAAAGGCATGGGCGTGATGAGCCATTTGTTCCACGAATACGGCGAAGATCGCGGCGAAATAGCCGCGCGCAAAAACGGTTCGCTGGTTTCGATGGACTCCGGCGAGGCGACGAGTTACGCGTTGAACATGGTGCAGGAACGCGGGCGTTTGATGGTCGAGCCGGGCGACAATGTTTATGTCGGCATGATTGTCGGCGAGAACGCGCGTGAGAACGACATCCCGGTGAATCCGGTTAAGGAAAAGCGTCTGACGAATATGCGCTCGCAAGGCGATGGCAAAGGAATTCAACTCGCGCCGCCGCTCAAACTTTCGCTCGAACGCGCCTTGGAATACATAGACGTGGATGAATTTGTGGAGGCGACGCCGAAAAATCTGCGATTGCGGAAAAAAGTTCTCGACGAGAACCAGCGCAAGCGTTCCGAGAAATCGCGCGTGATGAAGTTTGTTGAGAACTGACGTTACGATTTTTTCTCCGGTTTTCCGGCGAATTCCATTCCGAGCAGGCAAACATCGTCGCCAAATTCATGGTCAACGGAAAAGGCGCAAATCGCCTGAAGCAACTCGTCGAAAAGCTGGTCGGAAGATTTTTCGGTCAAATTTCCGACATCGAGGATGAGCCGCTGTTGCGAATATAATTCTTCGTTTGCCCCCTGCACTTCGTAGACGCCGTCGGTGAAAAGCATCACGAAATCGCCGGGCGCGATGTTGACTTCGGTGCTTTCATACGGCGGGTCATCGAACAAACCGAGCGCGGGCTGGCTGCGGCCAATGGCATTGGAGAGCGTTTCGACGCGCTTTTCAGAACGGTGGATGAGCAACGGTTTCGGATGGCCGGCGTTCGCGAAGCGCATGACGCCGGTTTGACAATTCGCCACGAGATAAAAAGCGGTCGTCAGCATCGGGGAGCCGGTGCTTTTGAGGATGTTGCATAAATCGGAATTAAGTTTGCGCAAAAACATTCCCGGATCATGTGCGAGCGGTTTCAACTCCTCGCTCAACGCGCGGATCATCGCGGTGACCAGCGCGGCGCGAATGCCATGTCCCGTCACGTCGCAAATGAACATCGTGGCTTCCGTGTCCGAAAGCGCGGAAACGCTGAAAAAATCGCCGCTGACGGCTTCGGCGGGTTGATAACGGTAGACAAATTGAAACGCACTTTGCTCCGGCGGAACGCCTTTTGGAAACGTCGGATACTGCTGCGGCAGCATGGCGTTTTGAATTTCACGCGCTGTGCGCAAACTTTCTTCACGCAATTGATTTTTGACGCGCAACTCTTCACGGCTCCGTGACAATTCGGCGGTCGCGCGGCGGATTTGATCTTCGGCGCGCTTGCGTTCAGTGATGTCTTCCACCGTGCCTTCGTAGTAAAGCAGATTTCCCTGCGGATCGCGGACGGCGCGGCAATTTTCTGAAATCCAGATGATGGTTTCGTCCTTGCGATAAATTTTCGACTCGAAGCCGCTTAATGTGTCGTGTTCCTGCATCAGATGGACAAACTCGTCCCGCCGCATCGGCTCGACATAAAGCCGATGCGCGATGTCCGTGACATTCGCCATCAACTCCGCCGGCGATTCGTAGCCGTAAATCCGCGCCAGCGCGACGTTCGCCAGCAAATAATGGCCGTCCGTCGTCGTGCGAAAAACGCCTTCGACCAGATGATCAAAAATGCCGTAGTAATTTTCCTTTTGCTCGATTAACGCGACGCGTTCGTGTTGTCGCTCCATGGCGCAGCGGAT